>JAGAOC010000001.1 GCA_017623935.1 Agathobacter sp.
GAAAAAATCTGACGGTTCAGGTAAATGAGTCCTTAATTTCAACCTTAACGGAGTTTTTAGGTGAAAAAAATCTAAAAGTTCTTGAAAAGAATATTGAAAAGCTGGGATAAACAGTTTAAAATAGAATGGGATTAGATTTGAGCTAAAATTATTTGTTATATATGGAGGTTATACAAATGGCTAAAGAAATTAACACAATCGGTGTATTGACCAGTGGAGGAGATGCTCCGGGAATGAACGCTGCAATCCGTGCGGTAGTTCGTCAGGCAATTTCTAAGGGCAAGAAAGTAAAGGGAATCAAGAGAGGATATGCAGGTCTTCTGAATGAAGAGATCATAGATATGGATGCAAAGAGTGTATCTGATACCATTTCCCGTGGTGGTACTATTTTACAGACTGCTCGTTGTATGGAATTCGTAACTGCAGAAGGACAGCAGAAGGGTGCTGAGATCTGTAAGAAACACGGTATTGATGGAATCATCGTAATCGGTGGTGACGGTTCTTTCCAGGGAGCTCAGAAATTAGCGAATCTTGGAATCAACACAGTTGGTGTACCAGGAACTATCGACTTAGATATCGCTTGTACAGATTATACTATCGGTTTTGATACAGCTATCAATACAGCAATGGAAGCCATTGATAAGATCCGTGATACTTCTACTTCTCATGAGAGATGTTCTATCATCGAAGTTATGGGACGTGGAGCTGGACACATTGCATTATGGTGTGGTCTTGCTAACGGTGCAGAAGATATCCTTCTTCCAGAGAAATACGATTTTGATGAGCAGAAACTCATCGATCATATCATTGAGAACCGTAAGCGTGGTAAACAGCATCACATCATTATCAATGCAGAAGGTATCGGACATTCTCAGAGCATGGCAAAACGTATCGAAGCAGCTACCGGTGTTGAGACCCGTGCTGCTATCTTAGGTCATATGCAGCGTGGTGGAAGCCCAACTTGTAAAGACCGTGTATATGCAACTACCATGGGAGCATATGCAGTTGATATTCTTTGTGAAGGCAAGAGCAATCGTGTTGTTGCTCACAAGAACGGAGATTTCGTAGATTTCGATATCGACGAGGCACTGGCAATGAAGAAGGGCGTTCCAGAGTACATGTTCGCTATTTCTAAGAGTCTGGTATAGTAAGAAGCAGATAGAAATGATTGCGCTGCGCACAAGATAAGGTGCGCAGCTTTTTTTGAGGATAGAATTAAAGAGGGCAAAAGGATAGAGCAATGATAACAAGTAACAGTAACCAGCAGATGAAAAATCTGACCGCACTTTTGTCAAAAGCAAAAGAACGTAAAAAACAGAAATGTTTTGTGGTAGAAGGGGCAAAGATGGTCTTTGAAGCGCCTTTTGGGCAGATTCAGAAGGTTTATGTATCAGAGAGCTATGAGAGTTGTCCTGATAATAAAAAAGCTCTCTTACAGCTTCAGGAGGCGGTTAGAAAGATACAGCCTGACTTTTTCTATGAAGTGGTAGCTGATTCGGTCTTTAAGAGTGTTTCAGACACGCAGACCCCCCAGGGGATCATGGCAGTGGTGCAAATGCCGGAATATGAATTTAAAGATCTGCTTAAGGGAGAGCAGACCCAGCTTTTGATCTTAGAGAGTATTCAAGATCCTGGAAATTTGGGAACTATGTTTCGTACCGGTGAAGGTGCCGGGGTTACAGGAGTGCTCATGAATAAGACTACGGTGGATCTTTTTAATCCTAAGACCATCCGCTCTACCATGGGAAGCATTTATCGGGTGCCTTTTTATGTGACAGAGGATCTGCAGGAATCCTTGGAGCAGTTAAAGCAAAAAGGGGTACAGCTTTATGCCGCCCATTTAAAAGGAAAAGCCATGTATGATGAGTTCGACTATACTACTGCCTGTGGATTTTTGATCGGAAATGAAGGAAACGGATTAAGTAACGAGACTGCGGATCTAGCGGACACTTATATCAAGATCCCGATGGAAGGAAAAGTGGAATCTTTAAATGCAGGAGTGTCTGCGGCACTTCTTATGTATGAGGCGAACCGTCAGAGAAGGAGAAAAGCATGAGAATCTGGTTTAAAATGTTTGCAGATGCCCGGCTGGTAAAGAGTGAGACCGTGGAGGATTTCAGCGAAGAATCCAGAACCCATAAGATATTTGCGGCGGTAGAGAAGATCTGTTATTCCTTTGATCTGGGGAAGCCGATCTGGCTGGATTCTAACGTGAAGGAGTTTCAGAGAAGAGCGGTGACCCGGTTCACCCAGGATAATTTTGTGGAAGAGATCGATTTTGATTTCTTGGAGATCCACGTTTTGGAAGAAGATTAATTTTTCGTGAAGATTTCCTAAAATCCACTCAAAGATAGGAAAGATATGGTATAATGAAAGTATCAAAGCGAGCTTAGGGGAACGGTAGAAGGCGCCGTAAGTTTTGCTTACAGCAATTGGGAGTTTGGGGAAAATTTGGAGGTTTTTATGGATACAGCAGAGATGATACGTGAAGATATAGACAGCTGGGAAACGGTGATCTTTCTTTACAATGCTGCATTGAAGGAAGTCAATACCAAGCTGGAAATTTTAAATGATGAATTCCGTCATATACACAAGTACAATCCAATTGAGTATATTAAGACGCGAATCAAGTCTCCGGAGAGCATTGTTAAGAAGTTAAAGAGATATGGCTATGAGGATTCCATTGAGAATATGGTATCTTATGTAAATGATATCGCGGGAGTTCGATTGGTATGTTCTTTTACTTCTGATATTTACAGACTGGCAGAGATGATCGGAAAACAGAGCGACCTGACAGTAGTTTCTGTTAAGGATTACATTAAGCATCCGAAGGAAAGCGGATATAAGAGCTTCCATATGCTGGTAACGGTTCCAATCTTCCTATCCGACCGAGTAGTAGATACGAAGGTTGAGATTCAGATCCGAACCATTGCTATGGATTTCTGGGCAAGTCTAGAGCATAAGATTTACTATAAATTTGAAGGCAATGCGCCGGAATATATTAGTAGGGAGCTGCGGGAAGCGGCTGGAATCGTTTCCAATCTGGATGAGAAAATGCTCCAGTTAAATAAAGCGATTTTGGAAGCGAAAGCCAGTCAGGAAAAGGCAGAAAAAGGATATGAATATAATTAACATTGAAAATATCACAAAGTCATATACACAGAGGGAGCTTTTTTCAAAGGCTTCCTTTTCTGTGCAGGAGAGGGAAAAGATCGGTATTGTGGGAATCAATGGTACGGGAAAATCTACTCTTCTTAGGATCATTGCAGGCTTAGAAGAGCCGGAGGAAGGTTCAGTTACGGTAGCTAACCATATTGTGATGAATGTGCTTTCCCAGACTCCGGATTTTGATCCGGAAAAAGGGATCTTAGACTCTATCATGGAACAGGTAGTGACCACGGAGTTGGATGAAGCTCACAGATGGAGCATGGAAAGTGAAGCGAAGTCTTTATTACTTCGTTTGGGACTTGCGGATTTTTCACAGACGGCAGGAGAGCTGTCCGGTGGGCAGAAGAAAAAGGTGGCGTTAGTTGCCACTATCTTAAAACCATGTGATGTGCTGATCTTAGACGAGCCTACCAACCACTTGGATTATGATATGATCGAGTGGCTGGAAAACTATCTTAGAAATTGGCGTGGAGCACTTATTATGGTTACTCATGATAGGTATTTTCTGGATCTGGTCTGCAACCGGATCGTAGAGATCGATAATGGTTCCATTTACAGCTATGAGACTAATTATTCCGGTTTCTTAGAGAGAAAGGCGCAAAGAGAGGAAAATGAGCTGGCTTCTGAACGGAAGCGACAGTCCATCCTGCGAAAAGAGATCGCTTGGATGCAGAGAGGGGCAAGAGCCCGTTCTACCAAGCAAAAAGCCCATATTCAGCGTTATGAGGCTTTAAGAGATCAAAAAGGACCGGAAGAAAAGGCTCAGTTAGAGTTAAGCTCTTTATCTTCCAGGTTAGGGCGAACCACCGTAGAGATCGAGAACTTAAGCAAGGCCTATGGAGAGAACGTGCTGGTATCCGATTTTACTTATGTTTTCGGAAAAAATGATCGGATTGGTTTTGTAGGAAATAATGGCTGCGGCAAGACCACTTTAATGAAGATGATCGCAGGATTGGTGGAGCCTGACTCCGGCAATATTACTGTAGGACAGACCGTAAAAATGGGTTACTACAGCCAGGAGATCCAGTTAGATGATGAGAACCAGAGAGTCATTGATTATATCAAAGATACGGCAGAATATGTTAAGACAGAAGATGGTCTGGTATCTGCTTCATCTATGTTGGAGCGATTTTTATTCCCATCTCATCAGCAGTATGGCGAGATCGGCAAGCTTTCTGGCGGAGAAAAGCGCAGACTGGTGCTCCTTCGGATCCTGATGGAAGCTCCAAACGTGCTTTTGTTAGACGAGCCTACCAACGACTTAGATACACAAACTCTGGCTATTTTAGAGGATTATCTGGATAATTTTGACGGAATCGTAATTACCGTATCTCATGATAGATATTTCCTAGATCGTATTGTAAGAAGGATCTTTGCTTTTGAAGGAAATGGTCTGCTCCGCCAATACGAAGGGGGTTATACGGACTATCTGGAGAAACGTCCGGAGCCTGTTGGAAGTATGAACGTTTCTTCCGGAAACGTTTCAAAGGGCAGTGGTGACAACGGCCAGACTGGTGGTGCAAATGCAGGGGCAGAGGGCTCATTAGCTGGAAATCAGGAGCCTCGGCAGGACTCTAAGGCTACCTGGGGACACGAGAAAAAGTTGAAGTTCAGTTATAAAGAACAGAAAGAATATGAGACGATTGAAGTGGAGATTGAGAAGCTGGAACAGGAGATTGCCATCTTAGACGAAGAGATCATAAAGAATGGCAGTAATTATGGAAAGCTCAACGCCCTTTCTCAGGAGAAAGAGGAAAAAGAAACCCTTCTTATGGAGAAGATGGAACGTTGGGAGTATCTGGAAGATCTGGCTCAGAAGATCGCAGAGCAGTAAAGAAGCGTGGTGTGTCAGAAGACGCTGGGCGCATACAGAAAAGAAGCGAGTGCATTGCACTCGCTTCTTTTGCTGAAAGGAAAAATATTATGAAAATTTAGATGTTTTTGAATTTCTTAACTTCACCCTGAAGCTGATCAGAGATCTGTTTGTTGGTGTCGGCCTCTTCTTTGATGATTCCTAAGGCTTCTACAAGTTGTCCGGTATTCTGAGCTGCTACAGTGATTCCCTGAGCACTTTCATCTACTGCAATATTGATTCCGTCAATACCTTCTGTCATCTGAGCCATGACGTCAGACAGAGACTGGGCACTGGAGTAGAATTCTTTCAGAATGTCATCAATATCATCGGCATCCTTGTGATACTGGTTTGCGATATCAACCAGATTGTCGTAATCTTTCAAAACAGTAGTATCAATGAAATCAAGCATTTCATTAGCACTCTTAGAAAGTTCGCTTACAGCCTGGTTAACCAGAAGGCTGATGTCCTGAATATGGTTAGCAGTATCACGGCTGTTATTAGCAAGAACAGTGATCTCTTCTGCAACAACGGCAAATCCACGACCAGCATCTCCTGCACGGGCTGCTTCGATAGAAGCATTTAATGCTAACAGGTTGGTCTGGCTGGAAATGTCAAGGATGTCTCCGGTCAGTTCGTTGATCTTGTTAACACTGCGGCTGTTCTCAATTGCCTGTTCCAATAAATGACGGATATTTAAGAGCATATCGTTGGTATTGTTCTTGCTGGTAATAGCATTGGCACGAATGTTCTGAGCACGATCTTTGATCTCGGACACGAAATTCGCACCACTTTCAGCTTTGGCACGAAGACCAAGGGAAGCCTCGGAAACTTCCTGAGTTCCCATATTGATATTCTCTAAGGTAGCAGCAACTTCTTCCATGCTGGCAGAGAGCTGTTCCATAGTAGCGGAAATACTGCTGGCATTCTCATTAGAATCATTGATTCCATCCGTAATATTATTGACCAGAGAGTTCATGTTAGTAGATTCTTTTTGGATCTTCTGCATGATCTTCTGGAGCTGATCGATAAAGCTATTGACACCTCGTACCAACTGACCAACTTCGTCCTGGGTCTTAATATTGATACGTTCTGTTAAGTCACCTTGGTTGGTTTCGATCTTATTGATGATCTTGTTCAAGTGACCGCTGGCATTCTTAGCCGGAGATGTAACAAATCGAGTAAGGATGATAACGGTTAATACAACAGCTGCTATGTATAAGAAACATAATACACCAGTGAGGGCATTCAGCGAAGTCATCTTAGCATAGCGGTCTGCATAAAGAGCTGCAGCACTTTCTTTTAAGGTTTCTTCAAAAGCATTGCTGGCTTTGGTAACCTGAGCAGACTGGGTAGTAACGTCGGCATGAGCACTTCTAGCGGCTGTCATATCTGCCTTAGAGTAGCTGTCGGCTACGAGCTGAACATAATCTCCTAAGGCAAGAGCTTTGGTCTTGTAATCTTCTAGGGTAGCGATCAGAGTCTCATCTCCTGTAGATTCTGCCAGAGGCACTAGAATATCAAAGTTTGTTTTCAGTTTCTCAACGTAACCAGGTACATTATTAACAACAGGCTCGATACTAGAGGCCTCTGTTCTTAATACGATATGGTTACTTGCTAATTCACAGTCTGCTACAGCAATTGCTAAAGCTGTGTCTGCCTGCTGCATCTGCAGATAAGTGTCAGTAATGGTCTCCAATGCATCTAGTGCTTGAGAAGAGGAATAAGCGCTGATGATTGCATTGATTCCAAAAACAACTGCCAGCAAAGCAAGCATGGACATGATCTTTGTTCCAATGTGTTTTCTCATAAAAATTATTTCCTCCAAAATATACGTGTTACTCCAATTATAACATATTTTACGAGAAAATCCATTTATTTTTGCATGATTTTTACAAAATTATAAGTCCTTTTTGTTGAAAATTGCGCGCTTTTTACAAAGATTGTGGAAGAATTTCTGCGGGATCGCAAAAGCAAAAATAATTCCAAAAACAATAGCTCCGGCTACGAGAAGGGCATCAGAAGCATATTGACTGGACAGGCTTTTTTCTCCAATAAACAGATAGTAAGCGGTGTAATACATTCCGGCACCGGGAACCAGAGGGAAAATGCCCGCCAACAGGTAGACAGTACCGGGCATATGACGCCAAACCGCCAGAAGCCGTGTAAAAAAAGTAAGGATCGCAGTGGCAAACATAGAAGCGATCGGGGCTGAAATGCCATTTAGTACCATGATCCGGTATACCAGCCAGCCTAATGCACCGGTCAGCCCGCAGAAGGGCAATTCTCTCCTTGGGGCATTGAATAAGATTGAAAATGCCATGGTTGCGATCATTGCAATGATAAATTCCAGAATTATTTCCATAGAAGGACACCTCCTGACACATATTCAAAAGCTAAGAGAGGCAGGCAGGCGCCTGCAGCTACGCAAAGGGCAGTCAGCATAGCGTCGATCAAGTGAATACTTCCAGACAGATAGTCTCCATTATAAAGATCCCGGATGGAAGTAGTAAAGGCAATCCCCGGAACTAAAGGCATGAGAGAGCCGATAATGATCTTGTCCGGATGGAGGGGGAGCCCGGTAAAATATAGGATAATGCCGAAAACCGTGATCAGCATACTTGCAAAGATATTCTGCATGATCCGGGAAAATTTGCGTTTTTCACAGAATAAGAGGAATATTTTTTCCAGGGAGCCAACAAAAAAAGCCATGAGGGCGTCAAAGGGTCTGCCACCAAATAAGTAGCTGAAACAGGCACAACCGATCCCGCAGCAGATGATCTGAAGCGCAATAGGAAAAGAAGGCAATTTTTTGCAACGTTGCAGCCGTTCCCAGGCTTCTTCTAAGGTACATTCCCCGGAGCACAGATCCCGGGCAAGCTGGTTTAAAGCAGCGATCTTTTCTAGATTCACGGAGCCTAGAGGCACATGACGGATCATGCTGCAGGCATCTTCTTTATTTTCATTAGCACTGGCAAAAATCCCGTTAGAGAGCACATATACATCAAAATTGTCAATCTCGTGGCTCTGCAGGATCATAATGACCGTATCCTCGATTCGATAGATCTCTGCACCATTTCTCAACATCTGATCTGCGATCTCTACCGCCAGAGTAAGGATTTCTTTCGTGTGAGGCATAGCAGTTCCTTCCTGAATTTCTTGATTTTTTGCAATCTTTAATAGATTTTTCTCATAAGATCTAAATCTTTATAATCAATTTATGCCCAATTTTATAGCCTGTCAATCATTTTTCAGATGGGCTTATAAAATCTGGAAAAAAGTACATACTCCTTATAAATAAGATTTTGGTTTCAATAAGATTTCGGTATCAAAATGGCATGTGGCCAGTGGAAAAGATCTATTGATACTGGAGTCTGGCAAAAATGAAAATGGAGGAAATCGCATGAAATCCATAATAATTTACAGAATATGTCTGGTGTTGCTGTTGCTTGTGATCATTGGGGGCGGTCTGTGGTACTGTTACGAAAGTATGGAAGCTAAGAATGTACCAGAGGACGGTACCCTGGTTCAGCAAATGATCAGGAGGGTATAGGATGAGTGAACATATTAAAAAAAGTGAGGTGGAACTGAATCTAAAAGTTACCCCTCATGTATATGTAAAAAATCCGAAGGTGCTGCTAAAAGATGTTGCCAGCATTGAATGTGTAGACAAGGAAATGGCGGAAAAAATCAAACAGATTCATCTTCATGAATTTTCAGAAAAAATCGGAAAGAATGATCAATTAGAATTTTTTTCCGTGCTAAAGCTCATGGAGTTGATCCATCAGGAATTTCCGACTCTTACTATCAATAATATCGGGCCTACAGAATTTATCATAGAACGAACAAAGAAGGACATGAATCCCACGAAATTAAAGGGGGCTGATCTGGCAAAACTCTGGGGACTCTGTATAGCTGTCTTTTTCGGCTCTGCCTTTACTATCATGGCATTTCATAATGACATTGGTCTGACAGAGGTTTTCCAAAAGTTTTACACCCAGATCATGGGAAGTGAAAAGCCATTATTTAGTGAACTGGAATTTTCCTATACCATTGGGATCGCTGCGGGAATCCTGGTATTTTTCAATCATTTTGGAAAGCGGAAGTTCTCTCAGGATCCGACACCAATTCAGGTGGAAATGACAAAGTTCAAGCAGGATATGGATACGACGCTGTTGGAAAATGCCACAAAGAAAGGACATACGCAGGATGTTTCTTAATCGTTTGTTTTTGATCTTTATCAGTTTTCTGTCGGGAGCGGCCATCGCTGCTGGCACTTTTGCTTTTTTCTGGGTGATCGGAGTAGTACCGAGAATGCTTCGGACTTCTGGTATTCGCCATCGAATCATATTTTTTGAAAATGTCATCATCCTAGGGGTGGTATCCGGAACGATCCTAACATTTTTACCGGAATTTGAACTGCCGAAATTGATATCCCGGTTGATATTGCTGTGCTATGGAGCGGCTGCCGGCATTTTTGAAGGCTGTATTGCGGTGGCACTGGCAGAGATCCTGGATACGTTTCCAATCCTGTTTCGCAGGTTAAAGCTCATGGACGGTGTAAAATGGGTCATGGTCGCTATGGCTTTTGGAAAAATGGCAGGTTCCCTGTTCTTTTTCTGGTATGATTATGGTATCATGTAAGGGCTTGGCAAGTTGTTGAGCCAAGTGAGGCAGATACCTTTGGGGTATCCTGTGAATAGCATCAGGAGGTGTCTATGGTTCCATCAATTGCCAGACAAAGTGTTATCTTTAAATGTACCCGTCAGCAGTCCGTTCTGCTGGGAAATTATGAATTTTATTATGTGGCAGGGCTTATGAACCGGTGTTTTGGGCTGTCTGCCAGGGAAGAAATGCCACCATTAGAGATGTTTTCCTATTTAAGTGGCCAGTTGGAAAATTTGCAGCCAAAAGACGAAAATGAGAAATATATGATCAAGATCTTATCTAATTATGATCCTTTAGAAGATTATGATGACCAGATGAAGGAATTGTTCCGCTGGGGCGAAAAAGAGCAGGATCTGTGGAAAGTTCAGACTAACTATACAGGGGGCTGATGGAAAGCTGCCGGTGGAGGAGAAGTTTATTGCTCTGCAATACTCCACTCTCGCGAAGGGCACCCTTTTTGAGAAGAAGATCATGTATAAAATGAGAAGACCTGGGAATCCTTATAAAAAAAGGAATCGAGGTCTTTTTCTATGAAGAAACAACAGTTGCCGCCAGGACAGCAGGCGAGAAATGATGCTTATAATGAATATGTAAAACAAGTCACTCCTACTCATAATCTGGGGGCGAACATGGCGAAAGCCTTTGTGCTGGGAGGGATCATCTGTCTGATCGGGCAGATCATTACCAACACCGCCATGCAGCAGTTTGGTCTGGACAAGGATCATGCAGCCTCTTGGTGTAGTATCATTTTGGTGTTTTTAAGTGTACTTTTAACAAGTATGAATATTTATCCTTCATTTGCTAATTGGGGCGGAGCCGGAGCTTTAGTGCCTATTACCGGATTTGCGAATGGTGTCTGCTCGACCGCATTGGAATGGAAAGTAGAGGGGCAGGTCTTTGGAACTGGATGTAAGATCTTTACCATTGCAGGACCTGTGATCCTGTACGGAATCTTTTCCAGCTGGGTCTTAGGATTCATCTATTGGATATTAAAGCTGATGGGGATGGTGTAGCAATGAAAAATCAAGAAGAAATGCCATTGGGATTAGCTTTTCAATTGTCCATGAATGAGAAAGCTATGGAGAATTTTGCAAAGATGACGGAGCAGGAGAAGCGGCAGGTGTTAGAGGCGGCTCGAAGTGTAAGTACGAAAGAACAGATGCAGAATATCGTATCGGATCTATCTAATTTAATCTAGAATTAAGAAAAAAGGAGTGGCAACACTCCTTTTTTGATATGTTTCTATTCCTTGTGTTCCAGTGAGGCCTTTTCGTGTTTGATCTCCCAGTGGATCAGGAAGGTGAGAAGACCACGGAGCAAGATAACGGCACCTAAGATACCCAGTTCTTCCCATTCCCGGACTACTACGGTACGAAGGACCTCGCTACCCATCTTAAATTCCAGAGATAGGGCAATTCCTTGAGCCAGATCCAGCCGGAGCGTGGAGTCGTGGCGGATCCACTGGATAAAACTCTTAATGGCGGTGTGAACCAGCACGATGACACCGAAAAACTCTAGGAGCAGGGTGGCAATTTCGGTAATAATGGTGATCAACTGTTCAATATTATTTAAAATAGCTGTCATGCAAGAAACCTCCCCAGGAAACTTTTTCCTTATGATTATGCTTCCCAAGAGCAAAAAATATGCAAAGAGCGAAAATTATGCAAGTCAGGACAAGGGACGGGGAATTTGCATGGATCCGGATAAAAAGGAAGCATTTTGGAAGGATTTTTTGTGGAAATTTTGCTTTGACTTTTGCAGAGAGTCAGGATATAATTTGGAAAGTCGAGTGGCGAAAGCGTAAATCCAGATATGGATTTGCGCTTTTTTTTGCGTTTTACTTAGAAAAGGAGGAAATATGAATAAAGAAGTGACAACAAATAAGATGGGAACGGAACCGGTTGGAAAAGTAATGCTGACCATGGGGATCCCTATCATTTTATCGATGGTCTTACAGGCCTGCTATAACATTGTAGACAGTATGTTTGTGGCAAGGATGCAGAGTGCAGAAGTGGCGAATCTGGGAGAATATGCGGTAAATGCCCTGACGTTGGCTTTTCCGGTGCAGATGCTGATCGTTGCTTTCGGAATTGGAACAGGTGTAGGTGTCAATGCGCTGCTGGCAAAGAGCTTAGGGCAAAATGACAAAGAGAAAGTGGCAAAAGCAGCCGGCAATGGAGTGACCCTGGGACTGATCATTTTCGATCTGTTCTTTATCTTTGGAATCGTAGGTGTGGATTTTTATATAGGAAGTCAGACGAAGGATGAGCTCATCAGAGAAATGGGAAATTCCTATCTTCGGATCTGCTGTTTAGGTTCTGTGGGAATGGTCATGTTTTCCATCTATGAAAAATTGCTCCAATCTACAGGAAAAACAGTTTATTCTACGATTGCCCAGATCACAGGTGCTGCAGCTAACATCATTTTAGATCCAATCCTTATCTTTGGATATTTTGGACTGCCAAAAATGGGAATCGAAGGTGCCGCATATGCCACAGTTGCCGGTCAGTGGGTCTCTATGCTGGTGGCAATGTTCTTCCACTACGGAAAGAATAAAGAAGTGAAAACCGGCTGGAAATATTTGAAATTAAATAAAGATATAATAAAAGAAATCTATGCAGTGGGACTTCCAGCCATTATCATGCAGGCTCTCATGTCCTTTATGACTTATGGTGTCAACCTGATCTTCGGAGCGGTGTCTTCTGCAGCAGTTACAGCCTATGGAATCTTTTATAAGATACAGCAGTTTTTATTCTTCGCAGCCTTTGGACTTCGAGATGCAGTAACGCCAATCGTTTCCTTTAACTATGGAATGGGTAGTGCAAAAAGGGTAAAACAGGGCGTATTCTATGGAATTTTATACATTGAGATCATTATGTTAGCCGGAATGATCGGCCTGGAGATATTTACAGAGCCTCTCATTGGAATGTTTGCCATGTCAAAAGAGACAGAAAGTCTCTGTGTTCTTGCGACTAGAGTCATTACGGCAGGATTTTTATTTGCTGGTGCGAACATTGCGATCCAGGGTGTATTTCAGGCAGTGGAGTGCGGAATCAGTTCTCTGGTGGTATCTCTGCTCCGTCAGTTGGTAGTAGTTCTTCCTTTAGCTTGGCTTTTTGCAAAGATGAACAATGCCTCTGTTATGATCTGGTGGGCTTTCCCGATCGCAGAAGCAGTGGCGGCCATAGTGGCAGTACTTCTTTTGGTCAGAGTATATGTGAAAATTATTAAACCGATGAAAAATTGGAAAGTAATTCACAACTAAGAAAAACTCTGGTATAATGTAGATACAAAAAGACAAGTACGGATTTCATTGGGGGATAAAATGGAAGATGTATACAGATAGGAGGTATTACTATGAAAGAAAAATTTAAGCGTGCAGAGATCATTGTGGAAGCTCAGAAGTATGAAATTGGTGCAGGCATGGAAGATGGATTTGAATTATGGACCAAAGTTATCACAAATGGCTGGATCTCCACTGACAAACTGATCAAGATCACTCAGGAAGACGGCAGTATCGTTTGTCCGTTTATCCAGAATCGCAGAGGTATTGTATTTATCAGAGAAGGGGATTATATCATTTATGATGATGCTGGTGAGCGTCATTGTTGTGGAACCGATAAGTTCCATAAGAGATATATTCCAATGGACTAGTCAGAATGGAGAAGTTGTGATATAATAGGAACGCTTTGGGGGCTATTGGAGCCACATGGAGAAGTGTGACTGAAAATCATAAACTTATAGAAACGAGGAAGAAAAAATGGGCGGATTCTTTGGAGTTGCTTCAAAACAGGATTGTGTATTTGATTTATTTTTTGGAATTGACTACCATTCTCATCTGGGAACCAGAAGAGGCGGAATGACCGTATTTGGAGAGAATGGATTTAACCGTTCTATTCACAATATTGAAAATGCACCGTTCCGTACAAAATTTGATAAAGATGTACAGGAAATGAAGGGAAAATACGGCATCGGTTGTATTTCAGACTATGAGCCACAGCCTCTTTTAGTACGTTCACACCACGGAACATATGCAATTTCCACAGTTAGTAAGATCAACAATATGGAGGCTCTTACTCAGAAACTTTTTGATTGCGGACATTCTCATTTCTTAGAGATGAGCGGTGGAGATATTAACGCAACCGAATTGATCGCAGCACTTATCAACCAGAAGGGAAATATTATAGAAGGAATTAATTATGCCTTAGAGGAGATTGATGGTTCCGTATCTATTTTACTTCTGAATCAGGCTGGAATTTACGCTGCAAGAGATAAACACGGCAGAACTCCGGTAGTGATCGGTAAGAAAGAAGATGGATATTGCGTATCTTTTGAGAATTTTGCATACAAGAATCTTGGATATACTGATTATAAAGAATTAGGACCAGGAGAGATCGTAGTATTAACTGAGAACAACTGTGTGACTCTGGTGAATCCGAATGATGAGAATATGAAGATCTGTACCTTCCTCTGGGTATATTATGGCTATCCAGCCAGCTCCTATGAAGGAACCAGTGTTGAGAAAATGCGTTATGAGTGCGGTAAGAGAATGGCACAGAGAGATAATGTACAACCGGATATCGTTGCTGGTGTACCGGATTCCGGATTGGCTCATGCTATTGGTTATGCCAACGAGTCAGGAATTCCATTCTCAAGACCTTTTATCAAATATACACCAACCTGGCCACGTTCCTTTATGCCAACGATGCAGAGCCAGAGAAACCTCATTGCTAAGATGAAACTTTTGGCAGTAGAAGAGCTCATCCGTGATAAGAGCCTTCTTCTGATCGATGACTCCATTGTACGAGGAACTCAGCTTCGTGAGACTACAGAATTCTTATATCAGAGCGGTGCGAAAGAAGTACACATTCGTCCAGCTTGTCCTCCGCTTTTATATGGATGTAAATACCTGAATTTCTCCCGTTCTTCTTCAGAGATGGATCTGATCACAAGACGCGTGATCTATCGTTTAGAGAATGGCAATGTAACAGACGAAGTTCTGCAGGAATATGCAGATCCAGAATCACCAAAATATGAGAAGATGGTAGATGAGATCTGTAAAGAATTGAATTTTACATCTCTTCGTTTCAATCGTTTAGATGATATGTTGGAATCCATTGATATTGATAAGTGCAAGCTTTGTACTTACTGTTGGGATGGAAAAGAATAATTGAATTGAAGTGTTAGGGTTGCCTTTGGGCAGCCCTTTTTTAGAACGATTTTTGCAAGATTTGATTCATGAAAATGCCATTTTGAGGAGGCAAAATTCATAAAAAACGCTATAAATAAAATGAAAATAAAATAATCGAGAGGAAATCTGATAAAATAAGGCAATTCTCGAGGTGGCAAAATGACAGAATATTTTGAAAATAAAAATCAGAAAGAAAAAACCGGAAATTTACGAAAACCAGAAAAGAAGTTAAAATCATAATTAACAAATTTTGGCAAGAAAATGGCTTATTGACCAGTTGTAAATAAACAAATCCTATTGTATGATGAAACTAGAAGGGAAAATTGGGATTAAACAGAAAAGGAGAAGATTTTATGGGGAAAACGATGAGATTTATTACGATTGGGGAAATCATGCTTCGTCTGACACCGCCGAATTATGATAAGATTCGGGTGGCAACCAGCTTTGAAGCAAGTTATGGAGGCAGCGAAGCCAACATTGCACTGGCTTTGGCAAATCTGGGAGTGGACAGCACCTTTTTTACGGTAGTGCCGAATAATAGTTTAGGAAAGAGTGCTGTGCGTATGCTTCGTAGTAATGATGTGCATTGCGGACCGGTTATTTTCAGTACACCGGAACAGACACCGTCCCACAGATTAGGAAGTTATTATTTGGAGACGGGGTATGGAATCCGTGCAAGTAAAGTGACTTATGATAGAAAGCACAGTGCAATCTCAGAGTTTGATTTCAGTGGGGTAGATATTTCCGAGCTTTTAGAGGAATATGATTGGCTTCATCTAAGTGGGATCACACCAGCTTTGGCGCCGAATTGCCGCAAGCTTATCATGGATTGTTTGAAGGTGGCAAAAGAGAAGGGGATCACAGTAAGTTTTGATGGGAATTTCCGAAGTACCCTGTGGACTTGGGAGGAAGCAAGAGATTTTTGTACGGAATGTCTTCCTTATATTGATGTGCTTTTGGGAATTGAGCCATATCATCTTTGGAAAGATCCGGCTGATCACAGCCTTGGAGATGTAAAAGCCGATATTCCATTCCAGCCATCCTATGAACAGCAGGATGAAGTGTTCCGGGAATTTGTGAGACAGTATCCGAACATTAAATGTATTGCCCGTCATGTGCGTTATGCATACAGCGGCAGTGAGAACAGTCTGAAAGCATATATGTGGTATGATAATCACACCTTTGAAAGCAAACTGTTTACTTTTAATATTTTGGATCGAGTAGGGGGCGGCGACGCTTTTGCCAGTGGACTGATCTATGCCATGATGCATGACTATAAGCCGATGGATATGGTCAACTTTGCAGTTGCCAGCAGTGCGCTCAAGCATACGATCCATGGAGATGCAAACATCATAGATGATGTGCATACGATTAAGAATCTAATGAACATGAATTTTGATATTAAGCGATAAAAGTGGGGCGGGTCTTTTGACCCGCTCATCTTTTCTTCTGGAAGGAAGTGTGCTAAAATTTTACATAATACATCAGGAAATGAGGTTCTAGATGAGCACTATTACAAATATGAACGCAGTTCAATTACCGAATGATTTCGTGAAGAAGATGAAAAACCTACTTGGGGAAGAATGGGAGGCCTTTTGGGAGAGCTATGAAAATGACCGATATCAGGCTCTTCGATTCAATCCATTAAAAGAGGGGATTCAGGAAGAAGATTACGAGCAACTTCTTAGGACTCTTAATATAGAAGAAACGGAACCGGTCTTATGGACGGAAACCGGATTTTATTATGGACAGGAGGCACATCCGGGGAAGCACGCCTATCATGAAGCAGGTGTGTATTATATTCAGGAACCTAGTGCCATGGCGCCGGCAGCAATGCTTCCAGTGCAGCCTGGAATGAGAGTTCTTGATCTGTGCGCTGCCCCAGGAGGAAAATCTACTCAGATCGCAGGCAAACTGTTGCAGGAAGGCTTGCTTGTGTCTAATGAGATTCATCCTGCCCGTTGTAAGATATTATCTCAGAACATGGAGCGATTAGGTGTGAGAAACGTGATCGTGACCAACGAAGATAGCAAAACTTTGGCGGATCATTTCCCATGCTTTTTCCATGGGATCATGGTGGACGCACCTTGTTCCGGAGAGGGAATGTTTCGGAAGAATCCGGAAGCTATGCAGGAATGGAGCCTAGATCAGGTGGCAATCTGTGCCGATAGACAGTTAGAGATCTTAGGCAATGCAGCTAACATGCTGGTAAAAGGTGGTGTTATGGCATACTCAACCTGCACCTTTTCCCCGGAAGAAAACGAGCAGGTCATTGCAGCATTTTTAGAGGAACATCCGGATTTTTATATAGAAGAAATAAATGCGCCTTGGTTTTCACCAGGAAACAGTCAGTGGAGCAAGCCACAGCCTCTGGGCGGAGCCGAAGAAGGCAAGTCGCAAGCCATGGGCACTGGGGAATCTGACAAGCCGCAGACAGCAGAAGCTTCCGGCGAAATAGAAAAGACCTTCCGTCTCTGGCCTCATAAGCTCCATGGAGAAGGGCATTTCTTAGCAATCTTGCGAAAGAAGGGTACGTTGGAATTGGAGAATTCCCTTCAACAAGTTGGGGCAGAAGAAGCGAATCAGGCAAAAGTAGCGAGCCTGGCAAAAGAAGACTGCAGCAAAGGGAAAAAGGCGAAGAAAAACAAGAAGCCTGCTTTAGAAAAAGACCAACTGGCTCAGCTTCAGGAGTTTGCGGATACCGTTTTATCAGAAGAAATGGCACAGTGGATCCTGCAGGGAGAACTTACCATGTTTGGAGAGAATCTGTATCGGCTGCCAGCGGAAGCTCCTTCGCTTCGGGGAATCAAAGTTCTGCGTTCAGGATTGCAGGTTGGAACCTTTAAGAAGAATCGGTTTGAACCGGCGCATGCCCTTGCCATGACCTTAGGTACAAAGGATGTGAAGCTGGCGGTGTCAGTTTCTGAGGAAAAAGCCAATGCCTATCTAAGGGGAGAGTCCCTGATGGTTGAAGAGGGAGAAGTGGTCTCAGAAGAAGAAGGGGTCTCTCAGGGAAAAGAGTGCCAAAATGCAGGAAGATCAGGAAAAAATGCAGCCTCAAAAGGCTGGTGTCTGGTGTGCGTAGATGGATTTTCCATGGGATGGGGCAAGATGAACGGAGTTCAGATTAAAAATCACTATCCGAAAGGATTAAGACGCCCATATTAAAGTGTAGGTTCGGGGGAAATTGGCAGGAGCTTTTATTTACTATCTGCTTTTTTACCCGAACCCCAATAGGCAAAATGCATAAAAAACACCCTCGCAATTCGTCGAAAATGGGGAAAATAGGAAGGCTTCCTTCCTTTTTTTATGGGGTTATGGTATCATAATAAGGTAAAAATTTCGAGAAATTTCGTAAGGGAGGAAACGAAAATGGCAAAACGAGTAAAATCATTTTTACTTGCAGTGCTCATGATGGTTCTGTCTGTTTGTACCGCTTTTGGAGATCAGACTCTGGTAAAAGCGGACAACCCACTGACCATGAAAGTGCACTACAACAGGGAAGACGGAGCTTATGATGGCTGGACTGTCTGGCTCTGGGAAGAAGGCAAGGATGGAGCGGACTATTCCTTTGCTGATGAGAATGGCGAAATGGTAGCTACCATGGAGGTAACACCAGGAACCACTTCTGTTGGATTTATTGTAAAGACCGCAGACTGGGGCAAGGATATCGATGCAGATCAGTTTATTGATATTGCAGAGATGGTATCCGGAACCGTACACATTTATATTGAATCCGGTGTAGAAGGATACACCAAAGAGTACGGTGATGACGCAGTAAGAGGCACCAAGTTAAAATCCGCTGTTTACAACGGAGATGGAACAATTACAGTTTCTATGACAGGTGCTATCGCAGGAGATCTTTCTTCTGTATTTAAAGTAACCGGTAAAGCAGGAGCGGCAGAGATCTCTTCTGTAGAAGCTATGGAAAATGATCAGTACAAAGTAACTCTTGCAGAGGAACTGATCAATTCTAAGAGCTACAACATCACATATGAAGGCACTGAATACGCTATCAATATGCCTATCATTTATTCTACTGAAGAATTCGAAGCAGAATATACATATGATGGCGATGATCTGGGTGCTACCTGGACAAAAGAGAAGACCTCTTTCCGTGTTTGGGCACCAACTGCTGAAAAAGTTATGCTGAACCTGTACAAAGCAGGCGATGCTTCCGTTTCAGACCTGATCGAGCAGGTTGAAATGACAAAAGATGTAAAAGGAACCTGGGTTGCTGAAAAAGAAGGCGACTTAAACGGAACCTATTATACCTACACAGTAACGATCGATGATCAGGATACAGAAGCTTGTGATCCATATGCAAGAACAACTGGTGTTAACGGAGATCGTGCCATGGTAATTGATCTGGATTCAACAGATCCAGAAGGCTGGGATAAGGATACAAATCCACACGCAGGCGAGAACATTACTGACGCGGTCATTTATGAGATTCATGTAAGAGATATCTCTGCATCTGAAGATTCAGGAATCACAAATAAAGGATTATTCTTAGGACTGACTGAAACAGGAACTAAGACAGAAGGTGGAGTTTCCACAGGTCTTGACCATTTGAAAGAATTAGGAATCACACATTTACATATTCTTCCATTCTATGATTATGGTTCAGTTGATGAGACTGGAAAAACAGGAAATCCTTATAACTGGGGATATGATCCAAAGAACTATAACGTACCAGAAGGATCTTACTCTTCTGATCCATACAACGGAGAAGTTCGTGTGGCAGAAGTAAAACAGATGGTACAGGCACTCCATGAAAATGGAATCAGCGTAGTTATGGACGTGGTTTATAACCATGTATACAATGCAGGAGATTTCTGCTTTAACAAGATCGTACCAGGATATTTTTCACGAATCAACGAAGATGGAAGCTATTCTAACGGTTCCGGCTGTGGAAATGACACTGCTTCCGAAAGAACTATGGTTCAGAAATATATCGTAGAATCTGTAAATTACTGGGTAGAAGAATACCACATCGATGGATTCCGTTTCGACTTAGTAGGATTGATCGATACAGAAACTATCAACAAAGTAGTAGAAGAAGTACATAAGAATCATCCAGATGTTATCTTCTACGGTGAAGGATGGACAATGGGCACAGATGTGACCAAAGAAGGTTACACCCTGTCTACTCAGCTGAACTCTACAAAAACACCAGAGTTCGCATATTTCAGCGATACCATCCGTGATGCATTAAAAGGTAACGTATTTAACAATACAGAAGCAGGATTTGTTTCCGGTATGCCAGGAAGAGAATCCCTCATCGAGCAGTGTTTCTTAGGAGCAGCAGATTGGTGCAAGAGCCCATCTCAGACTGTAAACTACGCTTCCTGCCACGATAACCTGACTTTATATGACAGATTACAGTCTTCCGCTCAGGAGGCAACTCAGGAAGAACTGATCCGCATGAATAACTTAGCAGCAGCTATCTATATGACTGCAGAAGGTATTCCATTTATGATGGGCGGAGAAGAAATGCTTCGTACTAAAGTAAAAGTTGATGGAACATTAGACAGCAACAGCTACATTTCCGGTGACGGAACAAATGCTTTGAAATGGTCTACTTTAGAGGATGAGCAGTATGCAGCAGTAAATGAATACTACAAAGGACTCATCGCTTTCCGTAAAGCACATGGAGCACTTCGTCTGACAACTGCAGAAGATGTTGCAAACACTGTGACTGTATTAGAAGGATTAGATGACAATGTAGTAGGATTTTCTGTAAAAGGCGGAATCAATGGCGAGACCGCAGAAGAGATCTACATCATCTTCAATGCAAATGATGAAGAGACCACTGTTGAGATTCCAAAAGGAAATTGGACTGTATATGTAAATGCAGATAAAGCCGGAACAGAAGCTTTAGGCACTGTAAAAGGTGGCAAAACAACAGTAGAAGGTATTTCTGCTCTGATCCTTGTAAAAGGAGGCGCTGCTTCTGGACTGAATTCCGGAGTAGTAGCAGGTATCATTATTGTTGTTTTAGCAGCAGTTGTAGTATTAGTAGCAGTACTTCGTAAAAAAGTAACAAAAAAATAAAATAAAAAACTGAATAATTTGCAAAATTTCCTAATGAGTGATAAGATATAAGAAGCAATTTTTGCTTATCGGCAGAATCCACTGTGATTCTCCGGTAAGCAAAAAGACTTCGTGTCAATGAGATAAGTTCGTAAGGAAAGAGGCAGTAAAAATGGAAGTTATGAGAGTCGAAAAGGGCAGTGTAGTAGCTCGGAGACAAGATAAGGTAAATGAATGGTATCTTGTAAAAGAAGGTATGATTTCCCAGAAATTTGGATTTGCGGAAGTAAAGCTAGAGGCAAATTCCATGATAGGAATCTTAGATGGGGAATGGTTTATCTGTGATTATGTGGTGACGGAGGATTCCACGCTGATCGTAATTCCATGTGAGAATGCTTCTGATCTAAAAGATATCCTATCAGTAAATGAGACTTACCGAAGTGTATTTTTACAGGCGGCTTTAAGACAAAGACATCGTATGTTATCTCTCTATGGAGATCTGCAGAAAAAATGCCGCCGCTTTCAAGTTGTGATTGGGGCGGCATTTGCTGATTATAAGACCATCTGCAATCAGCTTTTAGTACAGGAGCAGTCTCTTGTGCGTTTGGAATATTTTGAGCCTTTAGAGATCCAGCATAAGGTGGATAGTTGGGAGATCAGCTATAGCAATGCCTTAGTGCAGAATTATATGAGAGACTATCTCTATTTAATGACCAGGGACACCGGTCTTTGTGTGGGCGCCATCATGGAAGCTTCCGCTCAGATGCACCGTGTAACCCAGGGAATCCGGGAGATGGTCAATTTCCTGCAATATAATAAGGATATCCTTTTCTCTGAATATGAGACGGATCTGTATCATTTGTTCTTCCAGCTGGCAAAGCAGGCAGCTCAGAAAAATATGGATCCTGCTTTGATCCAGGAAAACATGAAGTCTATGATCGAATTGATCCAGCAGTTGAATCTATATGATGAGAATCTGGTAAAACGCTGTGTGAATTCTTACAATAACTATGATTTTGAGAATGCTCATGTGGCAGAGGAGAGCGTTCTGGATAAGGATTGTTTGATCCAGATCCTTTCTTACGGTGGTTATGAAGTGGAAGAGATCGAGAAGATCCGCCAGATGGTACAGGATTACAAGAATCTTCCGGATCCGGCCTCTACAGATCATGCAGCATATCAGATCAGAAAGCAGTTGTCACCTATGTTTTACCGCACCTATTTTAAGGTGTTCTTAAAAGCGGTAGAAGATAGGGAGAAACTTCCACCGGCAGTAGCCATGTTCTTAAATTTTGGATTTATGGATACAGAGATCTTAGGAGAAGATTATACCAATTCCCTGTATCATTTGATCGATCATCTGGGATTGTTCCAGTCTGATCATACATATACCATTTTTGACTGGTTATCCTGTATCTACAGGGGCGAGAAAGAGCCATCCAAGAACGAATTTGACATGGATTACAACAGTTATCTGATGGATATGGTAAAGCGCGGCAAGATCACTCAGGATCAGATGCAGAGATTTAAGACCAACCGGGAGATGAAGGTACAGTATGAGATCGAGAACCTGTTTACTTCCGGACATCGTCTGACTTATGGAAAACTGACCACCTTCTGCCCAATCTTATCTAAGTTAGACATGATCAATTCCTTAGAGAAGATGGCTCTTACCGTGGAGAAATTAGACAATGCGCTGAACAAAGTCCGTCAGGTGGATTATTCTGTACTTTATAGAGAAGTGGCTTTTTCTGATCCTGCAAGAGACATCAATCAGGAATGGATCATGAAAGAAGTCATTCCGGATATGATCCTTATGCCATGTGCAGGCTCCAGAGGTCAGATGTGGCAGGAGATCGCGGGAGCTAAGAAAGATACTCCGGCTAGATTCTTATTCCCAATGTTTACCATTTCGGATATTGATGAGTTAATGGTGGAGATGTTAGGAAGATACCGTTGGGAGATCTGCCGAAGGATCCAGGGTGTATACTGGAACGATATCCGAGAGAAATCCCTTACAGCAGAATACTGTGATTACCTGCAGTTCTATCGTAAGAATAGTGAGCTTTCTACAGAAGCGAAAGAGAAGCTAAAGACAGCCATAACCAGAGCGCGAAACAACTATCGTGAAGTCTTTACCAGAGACTATATGAACTGGATCCGTTATGAATCTAAGGGAAGTTTCCGTTTGAATAAAGTGGCTAGAGAGATTCTCGCACGGTACTGTCCATTTGATAAGAATACCAGACAGGAATTGTCTGCGAATCCAATGTATCAGAATGCGTTCGCGCGCTTAGAGAGAGAGAATGAGCGTAAAGAGCAGAGATGGGCAGCTCTTTATGAGAAATACAAGAAAGCGGGTGGAGAGATCACCCAGGAATTAAAAGACAATCTCATGTTCTATCAGAGATAAAATACCCCTTGCAGACAGACCGGTGTTATGCCGGATTGGCTGCAAGGTTTTTTTGTGCGCAACCCGCGAGACGCAATCTTTTTTGGAATCCTGTTAAAATATGAGGAAAGTCTCGTCTATATAAGTGAAAGGAGGAAAACTTACCATATGGAAGATAGTAAAATCCTGGATTTATTCTGGCAGAGAAAAGAAAAAGCGATCGTTGAAATTGAAAAGAAATATGGAAAATACTGTGCTGCAGTTGCAGGAAATATCCTTTGGGATAAAGAAGATATTGGAGAATGTTTGAATGATACATGGTTTCGGGCATGGAATGGGATCCCACCGGAGAAACCGAGGAATCTGCGAATGTATCTGGCCAAGATCACTCGAAATCTGGCAATTGATAAATATCGGAACAATACTGCTCAAAAGAGAGGGGGGACTACCATCTCGGCAGTCTTGGATGAGCTAGAGGAATGTATCGCCAGTGTGGGAGATGTGGAACAGGAAATGAATGTTCAGCAATTAGGATATGTTATTAATTCTTTTTTGTTTACCCTTCCTAAGCGAGACGCCCAGATCTTTATCCGCCGTTATTTTTATGTGGAAGATATTGCTGTGATCGCCAAAGGGTATGGGATACAGGAAAGTAATGTTCATATGATCCTGCACAGAACCAGAAAGAAATTAAAAGCAGTACTCATTAAGGAGGGATACTTATATGAAGAAAGAAGATCTATTAAAAGCAATGAGCGAAATAGACAGTGAACTGATACGGTCAAGTGAATATAAGAAGCAGCCAAAAGGATGGATCAAATGGGCTGCCATGGCGGCAGGCCTTGCGTTAGTGTTGTTTGTGGTAACAAAGGTGGATATTTCCCCACAACAGTCAGGGGGGCAGTCGGCAGAAGTTAAGAGCAGCGAAACCGGTAGAAACAGTCAGAGCGGAGGAAATGGACAGATTGGCGAAGCCAGTCAGACTGGTAAAATTAATGATGGAGCAAGCCAGGTTGCCAAGGTAGAGCAGGAGCAGGAAAATAAACAGAATACTGGCAATGCACAGGAAGATGGAGCTTTGGCTGAGGTTGGCGATGCGTTTGTGGATATTGACGCGCTACTGGCATCCAAGGAGTCAAATGGGGTATTTCAGGAGTCGAGTCTTGCTATTTCAATGATGGAAATAAACGGATGTACAGCTGTATATGAATGTATTTTTGGGCTAACTCAGGATGAACTGAAAGAATGTCTTGGCACCCAGTTAGAGGGAACGAACTGGCATTACGTAAAAGGGCATAGAGGGATCCAGTATCTGATCGAGAAGAACGACAATGAATACCAGCTTTTGAAATTCCTGTATTGTGAAAGCGAAAATTACTCATATAAAGATATTTTGGAAGATATGTATGGGGTAATGTCTTACAAAGACATTGCAAAGATCATCGTAGAACCATCTACCATTAATAATACAGATGAAGGGAAAAAGCTACAGGAAAAGATCGGCACGAAAGAGATTACAGAAGAAAGCCAGATTCAGGCGTTTTATGAGATGTTGTCAAGTAGAGCCTGCTATGGGGCAGATAACTGGGATATGATAGAATTAGGGGGCGACACAGAATCAGGCATGGTAGATGCCGTGACGCAGGTGCGTTATCTTACCATTGAGACGGTCAATAAAGAAGTGTTTGAGATCAAATATACTGCTCTTTCAGACATGTTCTATCAGTATATGGGAGTGGCATATGAACCTCTTTCAAAGGAGCAGGCAGCCACAATGGAAGATATGCTTGGAATCCAGTAATTTTTTAATTCAGAATTTTTTTGAATTTGGAGAGTTTTCATTTTGACAGAATCCACTTAAGAGAGTATGATAAGAAATTACAGACATGCCCCGTTTCATATAGAGGCGGGGTATTTTACGATACTAATTTGAAAAGAGTGGATAACATGAGAGAAAAAGCTTCAGGGAATAAGTTTGAAATGGATATGTGCAGTGGTTCCATTTTGAAGAAACTGCTGTTATTTTGTATTCCATTGATGTTTTCAAGTGTGTTGCAGTTGTTATTTAATGCGGCAGACGTGATCGTAGTAGGAAAATTTGCAGGGGATGAGGCATTAGCAGCAGTAGGTTCTAATACAGCGCTGATCAATCTTCTGGTGAATTTCTTCATGGGATTATCGATTGGTGCTAATGTACTGGTAGCAAGATTCTATGGAGCAAAGCAGGAAAAGGCCTTATCAGAGACTGTTCATACGGCAATGCTCTTAAGTATACTTAGTGGGATTTTTTTGACTATCGTGGGATTTTTAGGGGCTAGACAGCTTTTAGAATGGATGCAGACCCCGGAAAATGTCATTGACCTGTCGGCTGTTTATCTTCGGATCTATTTCTTAGGAATGACAGCTAATATGGTCTACAATTTCGGAAGTGCCATCCTAAGAGCGGTGGGAGACACCCGGCGGCCTTTATATTTTCTGATGGCAGCAGGAGTCATCAATGTCATACTGAATTTAGTCTTTGTGGTCATCTTTAAGATGAGTGTAGCAGGAGTTGCACTGGCAACAGTGATCTCTGAGTGTATTTCTGCAGGTTTGATCGTTTATTGTCTGATCAAGGGGCAGGGAAGTATCCGTTTGAATCTTAAGGAACTTCGGATCATGCCGGACAAGCTGTTGCAGATCGTAAGGATTGGATTACCTGCCAGTTTTCAGGGAATGTTATTCTCTTTTTCTAATGTGATCATTCAGTCTTCGGTTAATTCCTTTGGAGCTATTGTGGTGGCTGGAAATTCTGCAGCAGCTAATATAGAAGGCTTTGTGTATGTTTCCATGAACGCCTTTCATCAGGGCACCATCTCCTTTGTCAGTCAGAATATGGGAGCTGGAAAATACAACCGGATCAATAAGATCGTGTTGACGGCGCAATTATGCGTGGTTACTGTGGGAATCCTACTGGGGAATCTGGCAGTGTATTTTGGAGAACCGCTCCTTCGCTTGTATACCTCAAGCCCGGATGTTGTGACAGCCGGAATCAAAAGAATGGCTGTGGTCTGCGGAACTTATGCGCTCTGTGGTATGATGGATACCATGGTAGGGGCTTTAAGAGGATTAGGATATTCTGTTATGCCAATGCTGGTATCTTTGGTTGGAGCCTGTGGCCTGCGGTTGTTTTGGATCTTTACCTTCTTTAAATTGCCGCAATTCCATAATATCAGTTCTTTGTATTGGACCTATCCGGTGAGCTGGTTTTTGACCTTTTCCGCCCATGTGATCTGCTTTATTGTGATCCGCAGGCACTTGAAGAAGAGATGGGGAGAATAAGCATAGAAGAAATAAAAATTGCATTGTTAGGTGCATAAAAAAGGCGATCGCTATTGCGACCGCCTTTTTTATGCGCAGCGCGCGGAGGAGAAGTTTATTGCTTCGCAATACCGCTCGCGCGCGGAGATTGCGCGGAGCGCAATCTTTGCTTATTATATGTTATGTTTTGGGGATTAGTATGTTGCTACACCCTTATTAACGCGCCAGTAATGTCCGTTATAATAGCGATATCCGGTGTAGTTCCAGTTAACAGTACCGCCGCTAACGTAATACCAGGTTCCGTTATATTTGCATAATCCATAATAAGAGGTATGAACACCATTTTTGATGTAATACCAGGTTCCGTTATATTTACATAATCCGGTATAGCTGAAGTTTGCTTTACCGCTCTTTACATAGTATAAGCTGTTGCCATATTTGCAAAGTCCTGTGTATTTGGAATTTAAAGAACCTTTGCTCATATAGTACCAGGTTCCGTTGTATTTAGCGAGACCTGTGTAATTGAATTTAACAATACCATTCTGTACAGCATACCAGGTTCCGTTGTATTTGCATAAACCTGAGTAACCAAAATCAACAGATCCTTTGTTTACATAGTACCAGCTGCTGCCGTATTTGCAGAGACCGGTATAGCCCCAGTTAAGGACACCTTTTTTAACATAGTACCAGCTGCCTTCGTATTTAGAAAGACCGGTGTATTTCCACTGAACAACACCATCGCTTACATGATACCAAGATCCATTGTATTTGCAAAGGGTAGTTGCATTAAAGTTAACTTTACCTTTGTTAACATAGTACCAAGTTCCTTTGTACTGGCAAAGAGTAGTTGCATTAAAGTTAACTTTACCGTTCTGTACGTAATACCATCCGCCGTTGTAGCTGCAAAGTCCGGTATAACTCCAATCGATAGAACCGTTTTTCATGTAGAACCAGCTACCATTATTAGAAGATAAACCAGTGTATCCGAAGACTACTTTTCCTTTCTGGATGTGCCACCAGGAACCGTTGTATTTAAAGAGTCCTGTGTAGCTGGTATCTACCATACTATCTTTTACATAGTACCAGGTATTGCCGTATTTTACTAAGGTATTGGTGTTATAGAATACATAACCGTTTTCGTAATAATACCAAGTACCGCTGATGTTCTTTAATCCTGTGTAGCCGCTTTCAAGCCATGGAGCAGCAATCTTAAATGTATTGCCTTTCTCTTCTGCATAATCCTGAGTAGCAGAATCAGCATCACCGTAGAGAGTTATATAGTCGTCGAAAGCTGGATACCAACCAGCAGAGATGGTAACAACGCTGCTTGGGATTCGGATGGAACGAAGACTTGGGGTATTATCAAATGCGTATGCGTAAATAGTTACGATACTTTCTCCAAGTTTTACAGTCTTTAAGCTGATACAGTCTTTAAATGCGGAATCTGGAATAGAGACCAGGTTTCCAAGCATAGTTGCAGAGGTTAGGGAATCACAACTGCAAAATACACGGTATCCCATAGTTGTTACATTCTCAGGAATGACAATAGAAGTCAGGCTGTCACAGTTGTTAAATGCATAGTCGCCGATGCTTACTAAGGTGCTTGGAAGGGATACTGACTGCAATGCTTTACAATTAATAAAGGCACTGCGGTGAATATTTACAAGACCTTCACCGATCTTAACGGTCTTTAAGGCGTCATCATTATCAAAAGCACATTCACCGATATAAGATACAGTTCCTGGAATGGTAATACTGCTTAATTTATCACAATCATAAAATGCTTTATAGTTAATGGCACCTACTCCGGAAGGCATATCTACACTGGTCAGACTGGCACAGCTTTGGAATGCATGCGCACTGACTGCTTCCAAATTCTTGGAAAGTTTCACAGTCTTTAATTTGTCACAATAAATAAATGTTCCGTCGCTAATGGTTGTTACGCTGGAAGGAAGTGTCATGGTGGTCAAAGAGTCACATTCTTCAAAACAGTACTCACCAATGGTGGATACAGTAGAAGGAATGGTGATCTTACTTAATGAAGTACAGTTTTTAAATACATAACCATCCAGCTCTGTTAATCCGCTATTTAAGGTTACGGTTGCAAGACTGCTACAGTTCTCAAATGCACCAACTCCTAAGTAAGTAACACTGCCTGGAATGGTGATACTTGGAAGGCTGATACATCCATTAAAAGCATATTTATAAACTGCAGTAGCACCATTTTTGATGGTAACGCTTGATAAACTCTTACACTGATAAAAGGCTTTGTAAGGAATCGTAGTAACGCTGCTTGAAATGGTAGCAGATTTTAAGTTATCACAATGTTCGAAAACGGAGTCTCCTAAGGTTGCCACATTATTTGGCAGTGTGATGGATTTTAAGTTATTACACTCTAAAAAGGCTCCGTCGCCAATCTCGATCAAAGAATTAGGAAGAGTAACGGATTCGATGTTCTCGCAATAAGAGAATCCGCGGTATCCGATCGAAAGTAGACCATCGGAGAAATTAACTGTTTTTAAGCCTTTACAGTCATTAAATGCGTAATTTCCGATACTGGACACAGTAGATGATATTGTTACTGTCTTTAATCCTGGGCAGCTTTCAAAAGCGGCAGCTCCGATCTCGATAACTCCTTCGCTGATGGTCACACTGCGTAAGGTGCTACAGCTACGGAAGGCACGGGATCCGATGGTTGTTACACCTGATGGGATTACAACATCAGTAGGGGTTCCGGTATAACCGGTTACAACGCCATCCTCAATTACAAGGCTGGCACTGGCTCCAACAGGAATGATCTCCTGTTCGTTCGTTTGTGGTTCGGCAACCGGTACGCTTGTATTTTCTTGTCCAAAAGCTGTGGCTGGAACAACCAGAACTGCTGCACTAAAAAATACTGCTGCCAGTTGCGCAAAAAATTTTGCTTTCATAGCAATCTCCTTTCATTAATAATTCCCTTTTATATGGAAATATTTAGATATAGAGACATGATACCAAGGAAATTATGCAGAGTCAACTAATAATAAGAAAGAGGCTTGAAAAAATTATACATTTTGACAAAAATAGTTCCGAAAAAATCGCATATTTCTACTTACAGTTCTCTTTTTTATGGTATAATGTCGCTAGACATTATACCGCGCCGAAGTGCGCATAGGAAGCCATGCGATAGCATGTGCGAAGCACATGGTATAATAGAAGGAAGTATAAGACTGCGCAAAAGTGCACATAGGAGGCTGGAATGAAGAAGAAACGTAATCCTCTGCAAGTGGGACTGAAACTGAATATCTTTGACAGGTGTCTGATTTTTATCGTGTCTTTTCTGATTCTTGTAGTGTTGATCGTTTCTCACGTATTTACTTATAATGCGAAAGAAAACCAGCTGGATCTGATCAATATGGTCATGGAGAAAATGGCAGTCAATCAAAAGACGCAGTTTGAGAATTATATAGACGATAAGATTCAGGTATTAGAAGCATTGGCGACTTATCCGGATATATATAATATGAAGGAAGAGGAACAGAATGCGTTTTTGGGAAACCGCGCAGAAGATTTAGGGTTTCACCATTTGTTTATCATGAATACCAACGGAATCGGGTATTATATTGATGAGAATGTGCATAGAAATCAGAACAATGATCCTTTTTTCTTTGATATCATGCAGAATGAAGTGTTCGTAACAGAACCTTTTTTCATGAATGAGAATGTTTCCATTATGACAGCTTGTGTGTCAATTTACGATACCACCGGAGAAAAAGTAGGAGTTCTTTGCGGAGCCATCAGTTTGGAGAACATTCAGGAAATGATCCAGAATCATGAAATGATCCTGCACGGAGAGAGTTTTATCTTAAATCGTGATGGAAATTTTATTACTTTTCAGGAAGATGGGAAAACTTACGAATCCATTTATGATACACCGGATTCGGAGCTGTCATTGATCAAAAGTTCTTTCCGGGATGAAAAGGATCTGGAAGGAGTCATTACTTTAGCGGGAGTAAAATATCAGGGACATTTTACGTATTTGCCGGATTACAATTGGGTTATCGTGCAATGTATCCCGTTAGCAGAGATTACCGGGCGATTTGAATACATGACTATTTTTCAGGGAATCCTCATATTCTTGGCAATTGCGCTGATCTGTTGTATCCTTCGTATCGTTTATTGCTGGAAGAAGAGTGACAAGAGGATATATACCGACACGCTGACGAAGGGAAATAACAGAGCTGCCTGTGTGAGTATGATGGAATCCTTGGAGAAAAAGCAAAATTCCAAGATCGCAGTCATCTATATGGATCTGAATAATTTTAAAATGGTCAATGATACCTACGGACATGAAAAAGGAGATGAACTTCTCTGTATTTTCAATAGTGCTTTGGAGCAGATCTTTGGAAAGATCGGTTTTGTAGGAAGAATGGGCGGAGATGAATTTCTTGCCATATTATTGGACGCTTCTGAGGAAGAAGTGGAAGAATTATGTCAGCAGGTGGAAGCAATTCTTGCAGAGAGAAGCCAGGAATTGAATATTTCTTATGTGATCTCTTCTTCTTATGGATTTTATATTAGGGAAAAGGGAGAGAAAGCCAGTCTTCAGGAAGTGATGGAGAAGGCGGACGAGAGAATGTATGAATATAAGATAGAACATAAACAGGGCAAAAATTGATCATATATGGATAAGATCGACTATAATAAGGAAAGAATATGGACAAGAAATTAGATTCAAAAGTAATACATCCCGTGGCAGTGATCCATACGGAATTTCCGGAGAAATTCGGAATCCCAAGACAGAGCGGGCTTGTTTCCTCTCTTCGGGGGAAGATCCTTTTTGAGCCGGAATACCGCAGTATGGATGCCATAAGGGGAATTGAAGAATACTCCTACCTTTGGTTGTTATGGGATTTTTCAAAAGCAAAAAAAGAAAATATTTCTCTTACGGTTACACCTCCTAGGTTGGGGGGGAAGGTGAGAAAAGGTGTATTTGCTGCGAGATCCCCTTTTCGTCCTAATGGGATCGGTTTGTCTTCTGTGAAGTTAGAAGAAGTCTATCTGGATGAAAAGGAAGGACCGGTCTTGATCGTGTCTGGGGCAGATCTGATGGATAAAACCCCTATTTATGATATAAAACCCTATCTGCCTTATACAGACAGTCATCCGGAGGCGAAGGGAAGTTTTGGGGAAGAGCACAAAGAAGACTCCATTCCGGTGGATTTTCCGGAGGAATTATTGTTAAGATTGCCGGAAGATTTAAGAGAAAGTGCTTGTGAGGTACTTGCGCAGGATCCGAGAGCGGCTTATAATAAAAAACCGGAGTATGTCTATGGTATGGCATTTTCAGGATATGATATTCGTTTTACCGTAGAAGATCAGGTACTCCATGTAAAAGATGTGGTTCATACATTAGATGGACACTGTACAAAAGTAAAAGGGTAATTGTAAGATAAAGGAGAAGATACAATGAAGAGAGTAGAAGATTATGTAAGAAGTATTCCGGATTTTCCAGAGGAAGGGATCATTTTCCGGGATGTGACCAGTGTCCTGCAGGACGCAGATGGATTACAGCTTGCCATTGATGAAATGATGAAATTATTGGATGGAGTAGATTGTGATGTGATCGCAGGAACAGAATCCAGAGGATTTATCTTTGGAATGCCATTAGCTTACCTGTTAAAGAAACCATTCGTACTGGTCCGGAAAGCCGGCAAACTGCCATGTGAGACCATTTCTAAGACATATGATCTGGAGTACGGTTCTGCTACCATCGAGATCCATAAAGACGCCATCAAACCAGGTCAGAAAGTAGTTTTGGTAGATGATCTCATCGCAACCGGAGGAACCATGAAAGCAGCTGCAGAGCTGGTGGAAGAATTGGGCGGCGAAGTAGTGAAGATGCTGTTTCTTATGGAATTAGCAGGTTTAGAAGGAAGAAAACTTTTAGAAAAGTATGATGTTGCCTCCGTTGTAACTTACGAAGGAAAATAGCATACATACTTATAGACAAATTTATGCATACTATCTTAAATTGGAAAAATTCTTTTTAGTTTGGAAGAAAAGGAGAGATAGTATGGTAAAACAGCTTGGAAGTGGGAGTCTCTGTTTTTCGGAGGCTCCTTTTATTGTATCCACAGCTTCGGTGGTGGGAACGAAAGAAGGAGAAGGTCCTTTGGGAAAACTTTTCGATGTAGTAGGGGAAGATGATAATTTTGGGCAACAGACCTGGGAAGAGGCAGAAAGCAGTCTTCAAAAGGATGCAGTGACGCTGGCTTTAGGGAAAGCCCATAGAAGACCGGAAGATGTGCGCTATTTATTTGCAGGAGATCTGCTTGGACAGACTATTGCTTCCTCTTTTGGACTGAAAAATTTTGAGATCCCAATGTTCGGTTTATACGGGGCTTGTTCCACCTGTGGAGAGTCCTTAGGGCTTGCTTCTATGACTGTGGCAGCAGGCTGTGCAGATATGACGCTGGCGGTGACTTCCAGCCATTTTGCCAGTGCGGAGAAGCAGTTTCGATTTCCCCTGGAATATGCCAATCAGCGTCCCTTATCAGCTACCTGGACCGTTACAGGAGGTGCTGCCTTTTTACTGTCCACCCGAGAAAAGGCTGCTTCCATTGGAAAGCCCCTGGCTAGGATTGCCGGTATGACCACCGGAAAGATCGTGGATTACGGCATCAAGGATTCCATGAATATGGGAGCTGCCATGGCTCCGGCAGCCTGTGATCTTATTGTACGTCATTTACAGGATTTTGAAAGGCAACCTGAGGATTATGATAGGATCGTTACAGGAGACTTAGGAACGGTAGGCCAGGAGATCTTAATAAAACTGGTGAAGGAAAAAGGATATGATATCTCCCATGTTCACGAAGACTGCGGGATCAAGATCTACAATGGAGAAACTCAGGGAACTGGAGCAGGCGGTTCTGGTTGTGGCTGTGCAGCAGTGACTTTAAGTGCTCATTATTTAAAGCAGATATCCGAGGGAAACTTCAAACGGATCCTATTTGTACCAACGGGCGCTTTAATGTCCCCTACCAGCTTTAATGAGGGACAGAGTGTGCCGGGCATTGCCCATGGGGTAGTGATCGAATCGGTAGAAGAGAGATAAGGAGGTTCATATGGATTATATTCGAGCATTTATAGTGGGAGGCGTTATCTGCGCTCTGGTTCAGATCTTAATGGAAAAAACAAAAATGATGCCGGGTAGGATCATGGTGCTCTTAGTATGCTCTGGGGCAGTATTAGGAGCTGTAGGATTTTATGAGCCATTTTTGGAATGGGCAGGGGCTGGTGCCAGTGTACCCCTGTTAGGATTTGGCAACCTGCTGTGGAAAGGTGTCAAGGAGATGATCGACAAAGAAGGTTTTCTTGGGATCTTCATGGGAGGATTCAAAGCCTGTGCAGTGGGATTAAGTGCTGCTTTAGTATTTTCGTATCTGGCGTCTCTTATCTTTAAATCCAAGATGAAAAAATAATACAAAATAAAAATAGGAAAATAGCTCCATATCTTGCACCTTTTTTAAAATGATGGTATTATGAACGGTGTTCACAACGTAAAAAGTGAGGAAGATTGATGAATCATCGTGTAACATCTAAGGACACCATTTTAGAAAAGGCAATGGAGATCGCCTTATCTTCCGGAATTGACAAGGTCAGTATCCGTAAGATCTCAAGTGCCTGTGGAATTTCCATTGGGTCCGTTTACAATTATTATAAAGATAAAGAAAGTCTGATCACAGATATTGCAGAAGGATTCTGGCAGGATATCTTTAAAGATCAGGAGCAGTTATATCGGGAAGGAATGCCTTTTACCATGTTTTTGGAACAGTATTATATCCTTTTATATGGAAGACTTTCTCCTTATGATAAGAGCTGGCTGAAAGAGATGGAAGGCCGGATTCCGGAGAAGACTGCCATTCCTATTATGAGGAAGGTACTGGACAAGGATACTCGGATCAATGGTTCTATCTGGAATATGGAGTTAAATGAAGACGCTTTTTGCGAATATGTCTTCATTAATATCATGGCGTTGCTTCGAGCCGGAGAGAATAATTGCAGATTTTTTATTTTTTTATTAGAACATTTATTATATGATGAATAAAAATGGATCTGTTTTGTCATACTATTCTCAAAAACAAAAAGGAGAAGATTGTATGAAAAACAAATTTCGTTTTATCTTAGCCGGACTTACTTTAGTAATGTCCATGAGTCTTTTTACTGCCTGTGGTACGAATAAGAAAAATAATACCACTACTCAGCAGAGCACAGAAAACAACAAGGTAAATGAAACTACCAATGGTGTAAATGACACCAACAACACCGGAAACAACGTGGTAAACGATGTGGAAAACGCTGGTGAGAATCTGGTGAACGGTGTAGGTGAAGCTGGTAAAGACGTGATCAATGGTGTGGAAAATGCAACAGATGACGTATTAAACGGTGGAAATAACAACAATGGTACAAACAATACCACAAATAATGGAACCACCAATAATACTTCTAACGGCACCACAAATGGTGCTACCAACAATACTACAAACGGTACTACCAATAATACCAACAATGGTGCAACCAGCAACACTTCTAAGAATACCACAAACAACACTACTACAGACGAGACTGTAAGCGTGTCTAGAAGTGCAATCGAAAGCTTAAAAGAAGCTGGCGAAGCGATTCTTCGTGGTGTAGAAGAATTAACACAAACTAGCTATGCCAATAACAATGTAAATAAAACAACAAAATAATCGTGCATGACACAAAATAAGCAGGAACCTAAAGTTCCTGCCTACATAATACGAGGTTCTATGAAAAAAGAAACATATCAGAAGATCATGAAATATTTTGAGGAGCATCCCTCACAAAAATCCATTCTAACCATGGGAAATAAGCTTTGTACCATCTTGGTATTTTTGTCTTATCCACTGCTTCTTTTCTATTTATTAATAGAAAGAAGTCCACAGTTAGCAGAAGCCATCATTGTACCCATGAATACTTTTATCATTCTAACGGTGTTCCGGTATCTGGTAAACAGACCGAGACCCTATGAGAAATTTCAGACTCCGTCGGCGATTCTTAAAGACAAAAAAGGAAGTTCTTTTCCTAGCAGACACGTTTTTTCTGCTTTTATGATCGCACTTACGGTATTGGCATTTTGTCCATTGCCTTGGGCAGGGATATTGCTTCTTATAATATCAGCACTGATCGCCTTCATCCGGGTCATATCCGGAGTACATTTTATCAGTGATGTGTTGGCAGGTGCATTGTTTGCCATGGTGGCATCTCTATTCTACTGGCTGTAAGCCACTGATTGAATTACTGGTAGTAAGTCAATTGTAGAATTACTGGATCTTACGAGCTTTCTTATAGAGAATTCCGGTATTGGCTTGGAGTCATGCCATAACGCTTTTTAAAAGCCCTATTAAAATAAGAAAGATTATCAAAGCCTACTTCGGAGGCAATGTTTAAGATTGCCGCGTCAGAGGTCACAAGGAGCCGGGCTGCCATAGTAAGTCGATAATCCTTTAGGTAATCCACGAAGGAAGTGCCCATGGTCTCTTTAAAATAACGCATAAAGTGGGATTCTGAGAAACCGGCTACATCAGCGATATCGGCAATACTGATGTGCTCCATATAATTGTTTTCTACATATTTTAAGACCAGTTTCATCTTATCTAAAGTACGTTTGCTCTTGATCGGTTTCGAAAGATTTCGGCAGCGGTTGTTTAAGATAAATAAAAGCTGATATAACTGGCTCTTAATAAAAAGCTCATATCCTTGAGGTTTGGTACGGTTGATCTCGTCACAGGCGTCAATCGGTGCTGCCAGATCCTGATAATAAGGATAGACAGGTGTAAATACCGTTGGCACTGTGATGGTTCCCTTCAAAAGGGGCAGCAGGAAATCCGTGCTGGAAGAATCATTTCGCTTCGGAAGCAGGATATTTGGATGGAACAGGATGTTCTCGTATTCCATGGAACACTCATCCATTTGTTCAATACAATGTAACTGTCCCGGAATGATCAGCACGATCGTTGGTGCTTTTACTACATACTGGCGGAAATCTACAGTGATGCAACCTTTTCCTTTCTTCACATAAATGATTTCTATTTCTTCATGCCAGTGCAGAGGCACCTCGGAAAAATCCAGAGGGATCGAGCAAAGATACGTGTTATATGGAAAGACCATATCCACATGGTTTTTGTCTTCGTAATAATTTTCATATTCTAAGATATTCATACGTCCATTTTATCAGACTATTCCGTTTTTTTCCATAAACGGAGTATAAATTCATGAGAAAATAAATTTTATAGTTACTAAATAGAAAAGGAGATCATACCTATTTTAGCGAAAGAGAGACTGTGCGAGTTTTATGTTGCACAATATAAGAAAACCTGTAATGTTAAAAAGCAAAATCTAAGGCAGAACCGATATCTGCACCGGATCCATTCCATTGGAAATATCCTGCGTTCTTCCAGAGGAGCGGCGGGGCGAACCTTGCATGTGACCAAACTTCATAAAGAAGTAAAGCAGATGGCATTTTATGCCTATAATTTTCATAGTAAAAAAGCAATCTATGAGATCAATCATGTGTTGATCCCGGAATTGGTGCGACTGGATCTGGAAACTATGACTCCGGAAGAAAAAGAGGTCATGGGAGAAGATTTTCTGGAATTGTTAGAAAAGACCGCAAAAGGAGAGATCTGTAACCGGGCATTGCGGGATATTTTTGTGGAAAAAAGGCAGAGTCAATTAAAGCAGGCGATCATGAAGCTGGTGCCACTGCGCCCGGAAATGGAATTCCCGGAAGCCCTTGCCATGAAACGGCATTTTGTGCTTCATGTGGGGCCTACGAACAGTGGTAAGACTTTTCATGCTTTAGAACGGCTAAGATCAGCCAGAAAAGGCATATACTTAGGACCACTGCGTCTTTTGGCACTGGAAGTCTATGAAAAAATGAGAGAGTATAACGTTGCCTGTACCATGCTGACGGGACAGGAATGTCTCGAAATGGAAGGAAGTACCATTCAGGCTTCCACCATTGAAATGCTGGATGTGGAACAGGCTTATGAGGTGGCAGTCATTGACGAAGCCCAGATGATCGAAGATGAGACCAGAGGATATTCCTGGACAAGAGCCATCTTAGGGCTTTTGGCTGAAGAGATACATATCTGTATGAGCCCGGCAGCAGAGCCTGTTATCACCCATTTGATCTCTTTATGCAATGATGATTATGAGATCCATCGGTACGAGAGAAAGACTAAGCTGGAATTTGAAGACAAGTCATTTTCTTTTCCAGAGGATGTAAAAGAGGGAGATGCCTTAGTTGTTTTTTCTAAGAAAGCCGTATTGGATGTGGCTGGCAGATTAGAGGAGCAGGGGATCGAGAGCAGTGTGATCTACGGAAGTCTGCCACCGGAGATCCGAAGACGTCAGATGACCCTCTTTACCAGTGGAGAGACTAAAATGGTAGTCTCTACTGATGCCATCGGTATGGGGCTGAATCTTCCGGTAAAACGGATCATTTTTATGCAGACAGAAAAATATGATGGACAGGCAGTGCGGAAACTGCTTCCGCCGGAAGTGAAGCAGATCGCAGGACGAGCCGGCAGGTTCGGGATCTACGATACGGGATATGTCAATGCTTTAGGAGACTCGGCAGCAGCCTTTATCCGACAGCAGTTCTACGGAGAGGACGAAGTGATCGAGAAAGTAAACCTGGGATTCCCACAGGTACTTTTGGGCATGAAAGCCCCTCTGGATGAGATCTTAGTCCTGTGGCACGAAGAGCAGGCGAAGCCGCCATTTCATAAGATTTCCATTGATGATATGTTGCTTTTATACAGGACGGCTTACAAACGGAAAGGACGTATTCCGGGATTTTCTGACAAGTATCTGCTTTATCGCATGATCACTTGCCCTATCGACGTAAAAGACCGGGACGTGTTGGCGTTGTGGTTGTTCTACTGTGAGAATTACACGGCAGATGTGTCTTTGTCCAAACCTTATCTGCATGGAAGATTGCAAGGCTTGGCGAAGTATGAATCCTATTATAAAAAACTGGATCTGTATTATCAGTTCTCTGTGCGTATGGGAAAAGTCATGGATCAGGATTGGTTGGAAGAAGAAGGGGAAAAGACCCAGACCATGATCATGCAGCTTCTTTCTAAGGATAAGAATATGTATATTTCCCGGTGCCGGTATTGTGGAAGGGTCCTTCCGGTTGAGAACAGCCGGGGTGTTTGCAGACGGTGTCATAACATGAGATATGAGTGAATTTAATTCTTTTTTAACCCTTTTTGAATGGAATGAAAAATTGCTTAAAAATCAGGTAAAATCCTTGGTGCATTATTGCTAAAAAAAGCGCCTTAACATTAGAAAATAGTGCCAATTGCGGAAAAAAACAAAAGGTGCTAAACTTAAATTAAGCGCAAACGGTTGCGCACTTGTTGCGCGCTACGGATTTGTGAACGAAAACCTGGGAGAAATTAAGCGTTTCTTCTGCACAATGAAAGGGAGGAAAAGAAATGAAGAAAGGACTAAAAAGGCTGTTGAGCGGACTTTTAGCAGTAGTCATGGTATTGTCGCTGGTATTAGTGGCTCCAACAGCAGGAAAGAACCTGGTAAAAGCCGGGGAAGACAGCACCTTTACCCTGTATTATTACTATGAGGGCGAAGATGTAACGATCTACATGGATATCTGGAATCATGCAGGTATCGAATTTGCAGAGTCTGCTACTACAGACAGCTCTTGGGGCTGGAATCACAGCCAGGGTGTGTTACAGGCAGTAGAAGGCAATGACAACTGGTATGCTATTGATGTAGAGATCGTAGATGCAACAGTAAGTGATGGATTTGATCTTTATGTGAACGATTCCAGCACTAAGGTTGTTACATATGATGATCAGTGGAATAACACCACAGATTATGCTACTTTAGTTGGTGGAACCAGTGATTCTTATGCAGTAAAAGACTTTACTGTATACACAGATGTTACAGAAGCTGGTCTGGTATTTGAATCAAACGAAGAATCAACAACCATGACCCTGTATTATTACTATGAGGGCGAGGATGTAACGATCTACATGGATATCTGGAATCATGCAGGTATCGAATTTGCAGAGACTGCTACCACAGACAGCTCTTGGGGCTGGAATCACAGCCAGGGTGTGTTACAGGCAGTAGAAGGCAATGATAACTGGTATTCTATTGATGTGGAGATCGTAGATGCAACAGTAAGTGATGGATTTGATCTCTATGTGAACGATTCCAGCACTAAGGTTGTTACTTATGATGATCAGTGGAACAACACCACAGATTATGCTACTTTAGTTGGTGGAACCAGCGAATCTTATGCGATCAAAGAAAATACTGTTTATACAGATATTTCAGAAGCTGGTATCGTAAATAAAGTAGAATCTACTACATTCCAGTTATACTACTATGCTGGAGATGCTGATGTAGAGAATATCTACTTAAATATCTGGAACCATGCAGGAATCACTTATGGTGAGAATGCAGTAACCGAAGCTGCTTTTGGATGGTCAAATCAGCAGGCAGTATTACAGGCAGTTGATGGAAATGATGGTTGGTATGTAACAGAACTTAAGATCTTAGATGCAACCGTAAGCGATGGTTTTGATCTGTATCTGAATGATTCTGAAAGCAAATTAGCTTCTTATGATGATCAGTGGAACAACACCACAGATTATGGAACTCTGATCAGCCAGGAAAGTGAAGCATATGCCATCAAGAATTATACAGTATATGCTGATATTTCAGCAGCTGGTATTGAGATCGTAGAAGCTGAGTATTCTTATGAAGATTTACAGGCACTGATCGCAACTGCTCCTGCAGATTATGAGACTGCTGGATTTACTTCCGACAGTGCAGCAGCTTTAAAGACAGCTCTTGCAGCAGCAACAGCTTGTACAGAGAGCACTTCTGCAACAGAGTTAGATAGTGCATATGTAGCATTAAAAGATGCTCTTGCAGCATTAGTATATGAAGATGATGTTCTTACTATTGAGAAGGTAAATGGAATCACAGATGACTTTATCAAAGGTGTGGATATTTCTTCTTATATCACAGAAGTAAACAGCGGTGTTGTTTACAAAGATTGGAATGGTAATGCAGTAGATGGCGTAGGATTTATCAAACTCTTCGCTGATACTGGTGTAAATTATATCCGTCTTCGTGTATGGAATCAGCCATATGAAGTTGACGAAAACGGAAATCCTGCAAAGGATGAAAACGGAAATGTGAAATATTACGGCGGTGGAAATAACGATCTTGAAGTAACAAAAGAGATCTGTGAGATGATCGCAAAATACAATGAGCAGTATGATGGCAATGTTAAAGTGCTGATCGACTTACAGTATTCTGATTTCTGGGCAGATCCAGAGAAACAGACAGCACCAAAAGCATGGGCTGATATCACAGATATCGATGAACTTACTGAGAAAGTAAGAGAATTTACAATTGCAACATTAGAAGACATCGCTGAAACAGGTGTAGAGATCGGAATGGTACAGGTTGGTAACGAGACCAATACCGGAATCTGCGGAAGAAGCGAAGGATCTGATGATTACTATGAAGTATTTAAGGCCGGCTGCGATGCAGTAAAAGAATTTGACGAGAATGTATTAAGAGTAGTTCACTTTACAGACCCACAGAGTGCTTCTAAAGCGGATCATTTTGCTGGTTCTCTGTATAACAAAGATGTAGATTATGATGTATATGCAACATCTTATTATCCATTCTGGCATGGAACTACAGATAACCTCTATCAGGTTTTAAAGAGCATTTCTACAAAATACGGTAAGATGGTCATGGTTGCAGAGACTCAGTATCCATATACCAATGATGATTATGACGGATCTGACAACCAGGCATATGAAGGAAAAGACAACATCGATCTTTCTAAGTGGCCGGTATCCTTACAGGGACAGGCAAACGAGATCAGAGATGTCATCAATGCAGTTGCAAGAGTTGGTGAAAAAGGAATCGGTATGTTCTACTGGGAGCCAGCTTGGTTAGGCGTAGGCAATGCATATGATGAAGATGGTAATTTAGATGAAGAAGCTTACAAAGCAAACCAGGAGAAATGGAATACATATGGTTCTGGATGGGCTTCTGAATATGCAGCAGAATACGATATGAGTGCTGCAAAATGGGGATATGGCGGAACCAACAATGAGAACGCTTCCCTGTTCGATTTCACAGGTAATCCAAATGCTACCTTAAACGTATTTAAATATGTAAACTATGGCTCAGTTTCTTCTTCTAAATCTTTCTATAGCATGGATGGAGTAGATGGAGCTACCGTATTAGTAGGAGCAACTGCAGATGAAATCCTTGCAGAACTTCCTACAGAAGCAGATTTCCTTTACAATGACAAGACAAGCGGAACTGCTAAGATCACTTGGAGCACAGATAGCCTGAACGAAGTGGCAGAGAAAGTTTCTACAACAAATGCCATTGGTAACACTTATCTGGTTTCCGGAACAATTACAGTAGATGGAGAGGCACACACTGTAAATGCAGAGATCAGCGTAGAACCAGCTGAGAATCTGGTTGTAAACGGAGATTTCGAGACAGAAAATGCAGGAGAATGGACAGTAACTAACGATACTATCTTATTCCTCTCTACTGCAGGAGAGAATCCAAGAAACGGAAGTAAAGGATGTGTAACATTCAATACATATAGTGTTGAAGATCTTACAGCAGATGAGAATGGATGCTATGCAGCAATTCTTTCTCAGACAATTAAGGATTTACCAGCTGGTGTTTATGAAGCAAGAACCTATTTTGAAGGATTAGATGGAGCTGGAAAGAATACTGGAGAATATTTAAATATCTCAGCAATATATGGGGATACTACTCAGACTTCTGACAATGCAACACTTTATGGCTGGATGGTTTGGCAGGCAGCAGTTGTTTCTGACATCGTTATCACAGATGAGATGGTAGAAGCTGGAACAAACAGTGTTACATTATATGCAAACGTAAGTCTTTTAGGAGAAACATGGGGATCTATCGACGACTTCTATCTGTACAGAACTGGTGACGTTGTGGATGATGAGGACGATACAACAGATGATGATACAACCGGCGACGATACAACAAATGATGATACCACTAACGACGATACAACAAATGATGATACCACTAACGACGATACAACAAATGATGATGTCACTAACGATGACACAACTGAAGATGATGTAACTGGCGGAGATATTATCGGCAGTGGAGACCAGGAGGACGAGATTTCTCCAAATCCATCAGCTGGCGAAGATAACAATAATGAAACTGAGGATCAGGGATCTGAGTCTGATGAAGGTATTCCTACTGGTGGAACAGAAGATGTAGATAAGATCATTGAGCAGATTAAAGCAACTGAAGCAGGTAAGACAACTACTCTTACTGTTGGAAAAGATGGAATGACAACAGTTCTTACCAAGGAAATGCTCCAAACTGCAAAAGCTGAAAAAGTAAATTTAGTTATTGATATGGGAGAATATACTTGGACAATTAAGGCTGACAGTATTAAATCTGCAAAAGATGTAAATTTAGAAGTTATCCTTGATACAAAAGGAATCCCTACAGACAAGATCAATGCACTTGGAAACGATATTTCTTATAGACAGCTGTCTTTAAAATATGATGGAGAATTTGATTTTACAGCAACACTTACTGTTAATGTAGGATCAGAACACAAAGGAAAATACGGAAATCTCTATTATTACAACGATAAGAAGGAATTAGAATTTGTAGATTCTGCGATCATCGGAACAAACGGAAATATAAGCCTTGAGCTTACTCATGCTTCTGACTATGTGATCGTGATCGGAGAGAACATGGCAACAGATGATACAGATACTGGTGATCATGCACCAATCCTTCCATTCGTATTAGTAATGTTAGCTGGATGTGCAATGGTCGTTGGCGTAGTAGCAAGACGCAAGAGCGCACGTTAATTTCAAAGAGTGATAGATGACGCGAAGCGGAATCTATATAGATAGGAGGACTGGAAACAGTCCTCTTATTTTGTTACTAGGGAGCTCCTTTGGGATTTGGGGCTGTACGCAATCTTTTTAATTTTTACTATATAATATCGTAGGATTGTCCCTTTTTTTGGCAAATTTAGAAAAAATGATAGGATTGTACAAGTTTATGCGCTTTTATGACAAGATATTCCAATTCTGACCGTGTATACTAGGTTTATCGAAAGATAACAACGACGATATTTATTTTGGAGGGAAAACAAATGTCATTAGCAAAAGTAGTTGAAAAGGAATTAGGAAAGAGCATCGCACAGTGTTCCAACGAGGAAATCTATTTCACACTTCTTAACATGGTGAAAGAGATGGCAGCAGAGAAAGTTTCTAATCAGGGAAAGAAGAAACTTTACTATATCTCAGCTGAGTTCTTAATTGGTAAACTGTTATCAAACAACTTAATTAACTTAGGAATTTATGATGATATTAAGAAAGAATTAGCAGACGCTGGAAAGAGCCTTGCTGAAATCGAAGAAGTTGAATTAGAGCCATCTTTAGGAAATGGTGGACTTGGACGTCTTGCAGCTTGTTTCGTAGATTCTATCGCAACATTAGGATTAAACGGCGATGGTGTTGGATTAAATTACCACTACGGACTTTTCAAACAGGTATTTGAGAACAATCTTCAGAAAGAAACTCCAAATCCATGGATCACAGAGAAGAGCTGGCTGACAAGAAGCGAGATCTCTTACCCAGTTAACTTTGGTGGATTTACAGTAACATCCAGATTATATGATATTGATGTAGTTGGTTACAACAACCGTACAACAAAACTTCGTTTATTCGATATTGAATCCGTTGATGAATCAATCGTAGGCGATACAATCGACTTCAACAAAGAAGAGATCGAGAAGAACCTTACATTATTCTTATATCCAGACGATTCTGATGAGAAGGGACGTCTCCTTCGTGTATATCAGCAGTATTTCATGGTAAGCAACGCTGCAAGACTTGTTCTTGACGAAGCAGTTGAGAGAGGATCTAACCTTCATGACTTAGCTGATTATGCAGCAATTCAGATCAACGATACTCATCCATCTATGGTAATTCCTGAATTGATCCGTCTGTTACAGGAAAAAGGAATCTTAATGGATGAAGCAGTAGAGATCGTTTCTAAGGTTTGTGCATATACTAACCACACAATCCTTGCAGAAGCATTAGAGAAATGGCCAATTTACTTCCTGGACAAAGCAGTTCCACAGTTAATGCCAATCATCCGTGAGCTGGACAACCGTGTTCGTGCAAAAGTTTCTGATGAGAGCACATACATCATCAAAGACGGTTTAGTACACATGGCTCATATGGATATCCATTATGGATACAGTGTAAATGGTGTTGCATACCTTCACACAGAGATCTTAAAGAACACAGAGCTGAATAACTTCTACAAGTTATATCCAGAACGTTTCAATAACAAGACAAACGGTATTACATTCCGTCGTTGGTTAATGTCTTGTAACCCAGAACTGGCTGCAATGATCACAGAACTGATCGGAGAAGGCTGGAAGAAAGATGCTAACGAATTAGAGAAATTAGCAAACTATATCAATGATGATGCAGTATTAGACAGACTTGTTTCTGTAAAAGCTGGAAAGAAAGCTGATCTTGCAGCTTACTTAAAGAATACTCAGGGCATGGATATTCAGCCAGAGTCTATCTTTGATATTCAGGTTAAGAGACTTCACGAGTACAAGAGACAGCAGTTAAATGTACTCTACATCATCCACAAATATTTCGAGATCAAAGCTGGTAAGAAACCTGCTACACCAATCACTTTATTCTTTGGTGCAAAGGCAGCTCCTGCTTACACAATTGCAAAAGATATCATTCACACAATCCTTTGCTTACAGCAGGTAATCAACAATGATCCAGAAGTTAGCCCATACTTAAAAGTATTCATGGTTGAGAACTACAATGTAACTCTCGCTGAGAAATTAATCCCAGCTTGTGATATTTCCGAGCAGATCTCTCTTGCTTCTAAAGAAGCATCTGGAACAGGTAACATGAAATTTATGTTAAATGGTGCTGTTACATTAGGAACTATGGACGGTGCTAACGTAGAGATCGCAGAGTTAGTTGGCGAAGATAACATCTTCACATTTGGTGAGTCTTCTGAGACTGTAATCGCTCGTTATGAAAGAGGAGATTACTGCTCTAAAGATTACTATGACAAAGATGCAGATCTTAAGAAAGCAGTTGACTTCATCGTAAGTGATGAGTTAATGGCAGTAGGATGCAAAGAGAACTTAGAGCGTCTTTACAATGAATTATTAAATAAAGACTGGTTCATGACATTCCCTGATTTCCAGGATTATGTAGCAACAAAAGAGAAAGCATATGCTGCATATGATGAGCGTAAAGCTTGGGCTAAGAAGATGTTAGTAAACATCAGCAAAGCTGGATTCTTCTCATCTGACCGTACAATCGAGCAGTACAATGAAGAGATCTGGAAATTAAACTAATCTTATTATAGAAGTTGCATATTCCTAAACCCCTTACCGACTTAGGTCGGTAAGGGGTTCCTTTTATTTGAAAGAGAAGGGCAATCTGGAAATTTTGGATACATTCGGAAATTTTGGACTTGTATTGTCCGATCGTTTATGTTATAAGTGAATTATTCAAAAGACAAGGTACATTCATTTTTCTACACAAATCTCAGGGATCACCTACGAATTTCCGAAAGATTTTACAAGTTTATAGAGCTGTTTCTTTGGAGGATTTCATAAAACAAATGAAAATCCACAGAGAAAAACAGAAATTGCAGGTAGCCAATACATTGTTTTTACAATGGGCTTGTGCTATACTTTATCTGATTATCATGTGTAAGTATACCGTAACAGATTTCCTTTATTTGTGTGGAAAAATTGCAGGCAAAGGAGGAAATTATGGGGCAGAAAGATATTGGGGAGAAAATACTAGAAGATTACAATGATGTATTTGCTGACATAGTAAATGTATTTTATTTTCACGGACAGCAAAGAATCAGACCTGAAGAGCTATCACCTGGGAGACTTCGGTCGCATTATAAGACTCATGATGATCAACTTCATGAACAAGAGCGTGATGTGGCAAAATTCTGGAATAAAGGCGAAATGAAACTGGCTTTATATGGGATTGAGAATCAGGAAAAAGTAGAACGGATCATGCCGCTTCGAGTTATGGGCTATGACGGTGCTGCATACAGAGAACAATTGTTAGATGATAAAGCAAGAGAACATTATCCGGTATTATCTTTAGTTCTCTATTTTGGAATGGATCATTGGACAGCACCTAAAAAATTAAAAGAGGTATTGAAGATCCCGGAGGGGTTAGAGCCATATGTGAATGATTATGCTATTCAGGTCTGTGAAGTGGCTTGGCTTACAGAGGAACAAATTAATTTGTTTCAGAGTGACTTTCGGATAGTGGCAGATTTTTTTGCACAAAAAAGAAAGAATAAGGATTATGTTCCATCCGCGCAGCAGATGAGACATGTGGATGCAGTATTAAAATTATTGGCTGTATTTGCAAAAGATGAACGGTATAATACGATTCTGGACATTGAAAATGGGGAGGTGCCGAAAACCATGTGTGAAGTATACGATAAAATAGAAAAACGTGGAATGGAAACTGGAAGACGAGAAGGAATAAAAGAAGGAATAAAAGAAGGAATAAAAGAAGGAATAAAAGCTTTAATAGAGACTTGCCAAGAACTGGGAGTCACGAAAAAAGAGCTTACAGGAAAGCTACAAGAAAAATATCACTTAAGTGAGAACGAGGCATTTCAGTACATAGAAAAATATTGGAAATGATCAAGCATATGATCGAAAGATAATGAAGATGACTTTGCAGAGGTCTTGGAGGAGAAAATGAATAACAAAATAAAGTGTTTGTGTGAGGTACTTTTGTTGGCGGCTCTTTGTATCACGTTATCGGGCTGTGATAGTGAGGAGACTCAAAATACGAAAACCGCATACAGACAGTATGGAATCAATTGTATAGAAGAAGGTAAATATGATGAGGCCTTAGAAGCATTTCAGAAAGCCTTAGATCTGTCAGTAGGGAAAGTAGGAGAGACAGAACTTGACATTTGTTTCTATAAAGCGGAAGCTTTGTACAAAAGTGGTAAAGTAACAGAAGCGGTGGAAGTTTATGACGCAATTATTGATTATAATGAAGATCCTCAGGCATACTACTTAAGAGGTTGTTTGTATTTTGGACAGGGACAGAGCGAGTTGGGAATTAAGGATCTATCAACTGCAGCTAACAAATCCGATAAGGATTATGAACTTTATATTGGTATCTATCAGACCTTTAAGGCCTATGGTATGGAAGATGACGGCAAGAAATATTTAAATGAAGCCCTGAATTTTAATGGGGAGAAAGCTTATGACAATATGCAGAAAGGCCGTATCACGTTCCTGATGGGAGACAACGAAGGGGCGAAAGAGCTTCTGCAGAAGGCAGTAGATGGAAAAGAGCAGAAAGCTTATTATTATCTTTCAGAAGTTTATGATGCATTAGGAGATACGCAGGCGGCTGATGCTAGTTTTCAGTCATATTTAGAGAGTGGTCTGGCAGATTCCACCGATCTTTACGAAACAGGTGTTCGCTGTATGGAGAAAGAGAATTATCAAGATGCAGTGAAATATTTTGAAGCGGCTTTGGAGTTAGAAGAGGTACCAAATCGTCAGTTCATTATGCAGAAGATCATCTATGCCTATGAGTATGTGCAGGATTTTCAGAAGGCAAAGACAATGATGGAAGAGTACAAACAGCTTTATCCGGAAGATACTTCTATGGATAAGGAATTTATATTTTTAAAGACAAGATAGGAGATTTATGGCAGAACCATTTGAAATTGAGGAATTACAGGAGAAAGTCATATTAGTTGGAGTCAGTGAGCAGGACGGTGATGATGCGGAGGACTCACTGGAGGAATTGGAAGAACTGGTGCATACTGCTGGCGCAGTAGTGGCAGGAAAGATTTTGCAAAAAAGAGAACAGATCCACAGGGGGACTTATGTTGGAACCGGTAAGGTTCAAGAGATAGCACAGATGCTAGAAGAGACTGGAGCAACGGGAATCGTCTGTGATGATGAGCTATCGCCGGCGCAGCTTAAGAATCTGGAGGAACTTTTGGCAACGAAAGTCATGGATAGGACTTTGATCATATTAGATATTTTTGCGGCAAGGGCAACCACCAGAGAAGGAAAGATTCAGGTAGAGCTGGCTCAGCTGAAATATAGACTTAGCCGCCTGACAGGATTAGGTCGTTCCATGTCCCGTTTGGGAGGTGGAATCGGAACAAGAGGTCCTGGAGAAAAGAAACTGGAAATAGACAGACGATTGATCAATGACAGGATTGCCCAGTTGAAGCGGGAATTAACAGAAGTGCAGAAACACAGGGATATTACCCGGGCAAAAAGAGAGAAAAATCAGGTGCCGGTAGTTGCAATCGTGGGATATACCAATGCGGGGAAATCTACCCTTTTGAATCGGTTGACAGACGCAGGGGTATTAGAAGAAGATAAGTTGTTTGCAACCTTGGATCCAACTACGAGAATTCTGGAGCTGGAAGGTCATCAGCAGGTGCTTTTAACAGATACAGTTGGATTTATTCGAAAATTGCCTCATCATTTGATAGAGGCATTTAAGAGTACTTTGGAAGAGGCAAAATATGCGGATATTATCTTTCACGTGGTAGATGCCTCTAACCCAAAGAGAGACAAACAAATGTATATTGTCTACGAAACTTTGGACAAACTAGGCGTTAAAGACAAGAAAATCGTAACTTTATTTAATAAGCAGGACAAGCGTACGGAAGAGGAACCTCTTCGGGATTTCCGTTCTGATCATAATATGGGAATCTCGGCCATCACAGGCAAGGGCTTAGAAGAAGTAAAACAGCTGTTGTCAGAGCTTCTTCGGGAGAATAAGATCTACATTGAAAGGATCCTTCCTTTTGATAAGGCAGGGGTGATTCAGGCAATCCGTAAGCAGGGAGAACTGTTAGAAGAAGAGTATATTCCAGAAGGGATTTCAATTAAAGCCTATGTTCCTATGGAGATTTATGGGATAATCCCAGAGGGAATAGGCACAGAAAGTTGATCATCTTATTATGAGTAAAGAGAAGATAGAAAAAGAGCAGAAAGAAAAAAGAAAACAAGAAAAAGTCGAACGAAAAAAGCAAAAAAAAGCAGAGCATCAAAAATCCCGCAAGCAGAAAAAGATCCGGTGGGAGAAATTAGATAACACAGCTCAGATCTTTCCGGTCATCGCTGGAGAAAATATGACCAATGTCTATCGGATCAGTGTGACTTTGAATGAGGAAGTTCAACCAAAGCTTTTACAGCAGGCATTGGATCTGGTTCTTCCGAAAATTGATGGATTTAATCTGAGGATGAGGACTGGTGTTTTCTGGTATTATTTTGAGGAAAATGGCAAGCCGGCTCCTAAAGTTACAGAAGAGCATTTGTTTCCGTGCAGATATATTCATTCAAATAAGAACAGAAGTTACCTTTTTCGAGTTACCTATTATGGAAAAAGGATCAATCTGGAAGTTTTCCATGTATTGACAGATGGTATGGGAGGGCTTACCTTTATCCGAGAGCTCACCTATCAGTATCTGCGTTTGGCGCACCCGGAGCTTCGGAGTGAGGGAGATACCTTAAGCGAAGACACATCTTTGAGTCGGGAGGATAGCTTTTTGTCGAATTACCGTAGGAGTAAACCTAGTGGATTCAATAGAGAAAAGGCCTATCTTATCAAAGGTGAGAAATTGCCAAAAGGCGAATTTGGAGTCATGCATGTATATATGCCGGTAGATAAATTAAAAGAAGCTGCTCACAAATACGGTGCTTCTATTAATGAATATCTGGTGTCTGTATTTGTCTGGAGTGTTTATCAGGAATGTCTTCACGGAATGCCTTCTAAGAAAGCACTGCGAATAGCGGTACCGGTAAATCTCAGACCATTTTTTGACTCTGTTACTACGAAGAACTTTTTTGTCATGGTGTCAGCAGAGTTTCGTCCTGAGAAAGACAGCTATTCTTTTGAAGAAGTAGTGGAGATCATAAAAGACAGTCTTCATAAGCAGATTACCAAAGAACATATGGAAGATCTGTTCTCCTATAGTGTGTCGAATCAGAGAAATGCATTTTTAAGACCGATTCCGTTATTCTTGAAAAATATTGCCATGAAACTGGTCTATACCCAGTCTGCATTGGCGAATACTTCCACCATCACAAACGTTGGAAATATTGAGATAGAGCCTAAATATGAGCCTTACATTCATATGTTTCAGGCTTTTATTGCCATGTCCAAAGGGCAATATTTGAAAGGAACGGTCTGCTCATATCAGGGAACTCTTGCTTTTACTTTTAGTTCTATTTTACAGGATACTATCGTACAGAAGTCTTTTTGCAGGAAGATTGCAGAGGACGGAGTCGATGTAAGCGTTGAAACTAATGGAGTGTATTATGAATAGATGCGTAAAATGTAACGTTGAAATACTAGATAATTCCCAGACTTGTCCCCTTTGCCATCATGTGCTTTCCAGGCAGGGAGATGAAGGGATCAACACCTATCCAGATGCCAGAGTGGCAGTAAGGAAATTCCGTTTTACGGAAAATTTACTGCTCTTTCTTTCCATTGTAGCGGAAACCATATTGATCTATATTGATTATCTGACAGGAGATGGGATCAATTGGAGTCTGATCCCGGGCTTGGGATTGATCTACGCTAATGTTGTAATGCAGTTGGCGATCGTAGGAAAGTCTGGATACATGGTCAAGACATTGAGTCTGGTAGTACTGGCGGTGGCTTCATTATTTGGGATTGACTATCTTACAGGATATCATAAATGGTCCCTGGAATTTTCCTTTCCGTCAGCAATTCTATTACTAGATCTGGCAGTTTTGATCATGATGATCGTAAATCATAGAAACTGGCAGAGCTATATGATGGTGGAGATCTTTACGATCGTCTTAAGTCTGATACCAGTGATCTTGCTGGCTGCTGGAGTGATCCAGTTCCCATATCTGGCGATCATTGCGTTAGGAACTTCCGTCTTTATTTTCCTGGGAACCTTAATTCTGGGGGATCAAAGGGCAAGAAGTGAATTAATGAGGAGATTCCACTGGTAAATTTTGAGAGGTAATAGTAAACAGGAAATGAATTTGATCAATAAAGAAACGGAAAAAGATGCCAGTATTCAGGGGCGGGTCATTCGGGAAATGATCAACAGATTTTCAAATGATCGGATCATTGGCAGGAAATTAAAATCAGGCGAGCTTCGGAAACGAATGGTAGAGCCGGAATGGAAAGTGCCGGATTGTTTTACCATGACCCATATTGATATGGAATATTTTACCATGAAGTTGTTGTCTTCTAAGGAGAATCCGAATCATGATAAGATTATCCTCCAGCTTCATGGAGGAGGATATATGGGAGCAGTGAAGAACTCCTATTATATGTTTGCAGGGCTTTACAATGAGCTCAGTCATGGCTGTAGCGTGTTGACCCCGGATTATCGGGTTGCTCCTGAGAATCCTTATCCTGCGGCAGTAGAGGACGCTTTAGCGGCATATAAGTGGATCTTAGATCATGGATATTTTGGAGAGCAGATCATTTTGGCAGGAGATTCTGCCGGAGGCGGTCTTGCCATGGCTCTGTGTATGTACTTACGGGATCATAATATGCCAATGCCTTGTGGTATCGTGGCCATGTCTCCTTGGGCTGATCTGACTGCCAGTGGGGAGTCTTATGATACGAATTTTGAGAAGGATCCCCTTTTTGGAAATACTAGGGAGAGTCTTATTTACTTAAATGATTATGTGGGAGATCATGATCCTATGGATTATTATATTTCTCCCATGTTTGGAAGTTTTCGGGATTTTCCGCCTATGCTGATCCAGGTTGGATCCATTGAAATGCTCCTTAGTGATTCTATTTCTGTGACCGCCAAGGCAAGAGAGCAGGGGGTAAAAGTCCGGCTCAGTATTTATGAAGGGATGTTTCATATATTTCAGATGGCAATGCTGGCAATGCCGGAATCTAAGAAGGCATGGGTTGAAGTAGGAAAATTTATAGATATTCTAATGAAGGAATAGAAGTCGCCTTTGGGCTGATCGTGTTATGATATAGCAAGAGCCTCCGGGAATCAGATTGGTTAAGATCTGATTCCCGGGGGCTCTTTGCTTGAAAAGATTTAATCTGCAAGACTACAGACACATCTTTATGAAATTTAAGAAATCTATGCGGTCTCGGCAGTATTTCCGGTATAGAGCTGATAATACTTGCCCTTCTGAGCGATCAGCTGTTCATGATTTCCACGTTCAATGACCCGACCTTGTTCTAAGACGATAATGCAATCGCTGTTTCGTACAGTAGAAAGTCGATGGGCAATGACGAAAGTGGTACGTCCTGCCATAAGTTTATCCATACCATCCTGAACAATACGCTCTGTTCTGGTATCGATGGAACTTGTAGCTTCGTCTAAGATCAGTACAGGTGGATCTGCAATGGCAGCTCTGGCAATGGCGATGAGCTGTCGCTGTCCCTGACTTAAATTGGCACCGTCGCCAGTTAAGATAGTATTGTATCCATCTGGAAGCTGGCGGATAAAAGTATCTGCATTTGCCAGGCGGGCAGCCGCATAAACTTCTTCGTCAGTGGCGTCTAACTTACCGTAGCGGATGTTATCCATAACGCTGGCAGTAAACAGGTGAGTATCCTGCAATACAATGCCAAGAGAACGGCGCAGGTCTGCTTTTTTGATCTTATTGATATTGATTCCATCATAACGGATCTTACCATCCTGAATATCGTAGAAACGGTTGATCAGGTTGGTGATAGTGGTCTTTCCGGCACCGGTAGAACCAACAAAGGCAATCTTCTGACCTGGAGTAGCGTAGAGGTCTACGTTGTGGAGAACGATCTTGTCTGGGTTATATCCAAAATCAACATCATTAAATACCACATCTCCGGTAAGTTCGATATAATCTACACTTCCGTCAGCCTGATGAGTATGTTTCCATGCCCAAAGTCCTGTGTGTTCGGAAGTTTCCACAAGAACACCATTTTCTTTTTGGGCATTGACTAAGGTAACATAGCCATTGTCGGTCTCTGGTTCTTCGTCCAGTAACGCGAAGATTCGCTCACAGCCTGCCAGAGCCATGATAATACTGTTGATCTGCTGGCTGATCTGGGAGATCGGCATATTGAAACTCTTGTTAAAAGTCAAGAAACTTGCCAGTTTTCCAAGAGTGAAACCTCCCATACCGGCAGTAGCCAGGATTCCACCCACCATAGCGCAGAGAACATAGCTTACGTTACCGATCTGAGCGTTGATCGGTCCTAGATAGTTTGCATATTGGTTGGCGTTATAAGCACTGTCAAAAAGTTGGTCATTCAGTTCGTTAAAGTTTTTCATATTTTCTTCTTCGTGAGTGAAGACTTTAACTACTTTCTGGCCATTTAACATTTCTTCGATAAATCCGTTTACTTTACCAATATCCTTCTGCTGTGCCACGAAATAGCGGCTGCTGTGTCCCGCAAAAGTCTTGGTAACAAAAGTGGTAATACCTACCATGACAAGAGTCAGGATGGTCAAAGGCACATTTAAGATCAACATGAAGATAAATACACTGACTACAGTGATGGCGCTATTGATCAGCTGAGGGATACTCTGGCTGATCATCTGGCGGAGGGTATCAATGTCATTGGTGTAAACAGACATGATATCGCCATGGGCATGAGTGTCAAAATAGCGGATCGGCAGGTCCTGCATATGCTCAAAAAGACTGTTTCGCATTTCCATGATAGTTCCCTGAGAAATGTAGATCAGTATCTTGTTATAGGCAAAAGTAGCTAATACACCCACGCCATAGAATACAGCCACTTTGGCGATAGCCTGTAAAAGTGGAGTGTAATCTGGGTTTGGTGTTTGAGTCATTGGTTTGATGTAATCGTCGATCAAAGTCTGAAGGAACATGGTTCCCTGGGTATTGGCAATTACGCTGATGATAATGCAGGCAAATACGATCAGGTACGCCAGTCCATATCTCTTTAGGACAAATTGCATGAGCCGGGCAAAGAGTTTGCCAGGATTTTTGATCTGTGGTCTTGGTCTTGGAGCTGGTCTAGGCATTTGCTGCACCTCCTTCATCAAAATCTCCGCCGCCCTGGGTCTGGGAAGTGTATACATCCCGGTAGATCTCATTGGATCTCATTAACTCTTCGTGAGTTCCAAATCCATCTAATTTACCATTGTTCATAACAATGATATGGTCGGCATCCATCACAGAGGAAATTCTCTGAGCAATGATCAGTTTGGTAATCCCAGGAATGGATTCCCGGAAGGCTTTACGGATCTTAGCGTCGGTAGCAGTATCCACGGCACTGGTACTGTCGTCTAAGATCAGAACTTTTGGATTCTTTAATAAAGCTCTGGCAATACAAAGACGCTGTTTCTGTCCGCCGGATACGTTAGTTCCGCCCTGTTCAATATGAGTGTGATATTTTTGAGGGAATGTCTGGATAAAGTCATCTGCGCAGGCTAATCGGCAGGCTTCCATACATTCTTCTTCTGTAGCGTCTTTATTTCCCCAGCGCAGGTTATCTAAGATACTGCCACTGAAAAGGACATTGTTCTGGAGCACCACTGCTACCTGACTTCTTAATGTATCCATATCATAGGTTCTTACATCTTTTCCTCCTACATAAACAGCACCTTCGTCCGCATCATAAAGACGACTTATGAGGTTGACAAGACTAGACTTGGAACTTCCAGTTCCACCAATGATTCCAATGGTCTCGCCGGACTTAATGGACAGATTGATCTTGTCTAACACCGGTTGTTCTGAGGTCTGGGAGTAACGGAAGGTCACATTTTCAAAACGGATACTTCCATCTGGGATATCAAAATCCGGTGTTTCTGGATTTTTCAGGGTGCTTTCCTCATTTAATACTTCACAGATACGTCTTGCGCTGGCAACACTCATAGAGATCATAACGAAGACCATGGATAACATCATCAGGTTCATTAAGATATTCATGCAGTAGGTCAGCAGAGACATAAGATCACCGGTTCCTAAGGAGGAACCTACTACCAGATGGGCACCGATCCAGCTGATCAACAGGATACAGCCATATACAGTAAACTGCATCAGAGGAGAGTTCCATACTACCACGTTCTCAGCTTTGCAGAGCATATTGTAGATGTTCTGGCTGGCTTTGCGAAAACGTCCTTTTTCGTGATCTTCCCGGACATAGGCCTTTACTACGCGGATGGCAGAAACATTTTCCTGTACGCTTTCGTTCAGATCGTCGTATTTTACAAAGGCTGCCTGGAAATGTTTCATGGCTTTGGTAACGATGAAAGCCAGGCAGGTGCCTAGGAAAATAACCGCGATCAGATAAATGCTTGCCAATTGTGGGCTAATGTAAAAGGACATTGCCATGGCACAGATCAAGGATGATGGAGCACGCATACACATACGAAGGATCATCATGTAGGCATTCTGGATATTGGTAACATCTGTGGTTAAGCGGGTCACAAGACTTGGGGTGCTGAACTTATCAATATTAGCAAAGGAATAAGTCTGAATCTTCTCAAACATTCCTTTTCTTAAGTTCCGTCCAAATCCCATGGCGGCTTTGGCTCCATATTTGGCACCTAAGCATCCGGCGATAAGCGAGATCAGCGCTGCTAGGATCATCCATGCACCAGTAACGAAAATGTGGTGGGTGTCACCTTTTTCGACACCATTATTAATAATGGAAGCCATAAGGTATGGAATCAGAGTTTCCATAAAAACTTCTAAAAGCATAAAAATCGGAGTCGCGATTGAGGCTTTTTTAAATTCCTTAATCTGAGCTCCTAAAGTTTTCAACATAAAATCCCTTCTTTCCTTATTAAATTGTATTTGCTTTTCAGTTATTTACTATCCATTAGATTATGACAATGAAAAATTTAAATGTCAATGATTTACGAAAAAAGATTGATTTTTCCCAGGAGGGGGCTCAAAGGTCTGTTTGAGTTTATAGAATATTCAGACATTGGCAGGGAGGAAATGGAAATAGTGCAACAAAATGGCAAAAAAGAAACCACATAATCTTGTTTCTTCTTGTTGACAAAAGCACTAGATATAGTATAATTGAATTTGACATGATGTGGTATGTCTTTTTAGGAGGATGTGACAGATGAAAATTATAAAAAGAAGCGGCATTGAGGATATTTTTGATGCATCCAAGATTGTTGCAGCGATCTGTAAGGCAAATGACTCGGTCATTGATTACGAGAAATTGTCTATGGATCAGATTGAAGAGATCGCGGCAAATGTTGAGAACGCCTGTGAGAATATGAAGCGTTCCCCAAGTGTGGAAGAAATACAAGATATGGTAGAGAACCAGCTCATGAACCACCGGGCATTTACCGTAGCACGTAATTATATTACATATCGTTATAAGAGAGCATTAGTTCGTAAATCCAATTCTACAGATGAACAGATCTTAAGTCTGTTAGAATGTAATAACGAAGAAGTAAAACAGGAAAATTCCAATAAAAATCCTACAGTGAACAGTGTTCAGCGAGATTATATGGCAGGAGAAGTCAGCAAAGATATTACCAGAAGATTCCTGCTTCCAGAGGATATCGTAGAGGCTCATGAGAAGGGAATGATCCATTTCCATGACGCAGATTATTTTGCACAGCATATGCACAACTGCTGTCTGGTCAATCTGGAAGATATGCTTCAGAACGGCACCGTCATCAGCGAGACCATGATCGATCCGCCAAAGAGCTTTTCTACTGCTTGTAATATTGCCACCCAGGCCATCGCTCAGATTGCCAGCTCCCAGTATGGTGGACAGAGTATTTCTTTAGCTCACCTGGCACCTTTCGTACAGGTCAGCCGTGAGAAATTCAGAAAACAGGTTCGACAGGAATGTGAAGCAGTAGGGCTGGATCTGGATGATGAGAAGATCAATGATATTGCAGAACTTCGAGTAAAAGAGGAGATCAACCGTGGTGTTCAGATGATCCAGTATCAGGTCATTACATTGATGACCACCAATGGACAGGCTCCATTTATTACGGTATTTATGTATCTGAACGAAGCGCCGGAAGGTCAGACAAAAGCGGATCTGGCAGCTATTATCGAAGAAATGCTTCATCAGAGAATTCAGGGCGTGAAAAACGAAAAGGGAGTATACATTACTCCGGCTTTCCCAAAACTGATCTATGTTTTAGAAGAAGATAACATTCACGAAGACTCCAAATACTGGTATCTGACCAAATTGGCAGCTCAGTGTACTGCAAAACGTATGGTTCCGGATTACATTTCTGAGAAGAAAATGTTGGAGTTGAAGGTAGATAAGAATGGAGAGGGACATTGCTATACCTGTATGGGATGTAGAAGTTTCCTGACACCATATGTAGATCCAAATACCAACAAACCAAAATATTATGGACGTTTCAATCAAGGGGTTGTTACCATCAACCTGGTAGATGTGGCTTGTTCCTCAGGAAAGGATATGGACAAATTCTGGAAGCTTCTGGATGAGCGCTTAGAACTTTGCTACAGAGCCCTTATGTGTCGTCATAAGAGACTTTTGGGAACCAAATCCGATGTGGCACCGATCCTTTGGCAGAATGGAGCTTTAGCAAGACTGAAAAAAGGCGAGCCGATCGATAAACTTTTGTATGGCGGATATTCCACCATTTCCTTAGGATATGCCGGACTCTGTGAATGTACCAGATATATGAAGGGCGTATCTCATACGGATCCAAAAGAAGGAACGCCATTTGCATTAGAGGTTATGCAGCGGTTAAATGATGCCTGCAAGAAATGGAAAGAAGCCAATAATATGGACTTCTCTCTTTACGGAACACCGTTAGAGTCTACCACTTATAAGTTTGCCAAGAACTTGCAGAAACGGTTCGGGATCATTGAGGGTGTAACCGATAAGAATTACATTACAAATAGTTACCATGTTCATGTAACAGAAGAAATGAACGCCTTTGACAAGCTGAAATTTGAGTCTCAGTTCCAGGTACTTTCACCGGGAGGAGCCATCAGCTATGTAGAAGTTCCAAATATGCAGAATAATATTGAAGCGGTCTTATCTGTTATGCAGTATATCTACGACAATATTATGTATGCAGAATTAAATACCAAGAGTGATTATTGTCAGGTCTGCGGATATGACGGAGAGATTCAGATCGTGGAAGAAGAAGGATCTGGAAAACTGATCTGGAAATGTCCAAACTGCGGAAATGACGATCAGGATAAGATGAGTGTTGCCCGACGCACCTGTGGCTATATTGGTACTCAGTTCTGGAATCAGGGACGTACCCAGGAGATCAAAGAAAGAGTACTTCATCTATAAAAGATTTTGAAAAAAATGCAATATTATGGTTAAGAAATAGGACGGACAGGTCGATATATACACCAGATATTGTAGAATGGAATCTAAGTATAGCCTATCAGGATGGAAAGGAGCATATCAGATTATGAAAAAATTAGGGGTATATTTATTATCAGCCGCAATGTTCTTATCAGTTATTTTCGGAGGTAACGCAGGAATTTCTGTTTATGCGGATACTCAGGAGATGCAGGATGGAATGGTTACCTTAAGTGTAGGAACTACAGATACCACAGGAATGGAGATCGGTGATGAAGTAACCATCGATATCAATGTCTCACAGCAGATGAGTGTTTCTAAGATCACAGGTATCTTCTCTTATGATGAAGAAGTGTTTGAAGAGATCAAGATTGGAAACATCGAACCAGCAGATGGACTTGACAAAGGATACTCTAACGGAAGACTTACTTTTACTAGCAATAGTACTAATAACAATCCAACAACTGTATCTGGTACAGTGGCAAGCGTAACCTTGAAAGTAAAGAAAGCAACAGATACTACAACTTTCAGCTACAAAGAGATCGAGATCTCTGCTGCTGATACTACATACCAGAATGGAAAAGACGAAGTAGAGGTAACTAACTCTAAAAAAGATAGTCGTACATTTGAATTCGATATGGCAACAACTGCTACAGTACATGACAAAGCAATCTTAACAGTACCAGTCAAGATTGAGCAGAATACTGGTTTCAGTGCATTAGGAATTACTGTAGAATATGGTTCAGGACTGATCTACAAATCAGTAGATTTATCAAGTGAAATGAAAGCTTATGTTGACTGTAAAGAATACAGCAATGTCAGCACAGGAAAATTAACAATTGCCATCGCAGCATTAAAAGATATCAAGCTTGTTGGAACAGATCTGCTTTATCTGAATTTTGAAGCAACACCTGATTCCTTAGATATTACAGCAGATATCAAAGTAACTGTTACACAGGTAGAGAACCAGTCATTAGTAAGCATGAATGGTGCAGGCGAGAGCAAGACCTGTACAGTTTCTTTCAAAGAAGAATTGCAGTTAGGTGATGTAAACGGAGACGGAGATATTAACCTGATCGATGCTTCTTATGTGCTTCAGAGCTACAACGGAGTCCGCGAATTAACAACAGACCAGAAAGAAAGAGCTGATGTAAACGGTTCCGATACAGTAACACTTGTTGATGCCTTTCGGATTATGAAATTCTATAACGGCGCTATTAAGAGCTTTTAGTAATAATCAGATAGGAGAATAATAAATCAATGGATCAGAATAAAAAAGATGTTTTTGATGATATTAAAATGATTGAAAGAATCTGTCAGGTCCATGATTTAGAAGACGGTGCAAAGAATAAAAGGTTATATAAATACCTGAAGAGTCAGAGACTTTTTAACACCTGGGTTGGTAAATCCTTCCTAGAAGCCCTTGGTAAGAACGGAAAAGACAGCAGATACAGGCGGACACTCGAAAGATGTTGCCGCCTGATCGCAGGTTCTTTCCTAGCTATGGCGGTGGTGTTAGGGGTCTCTATTCTTTATTTTCAGATAGAAGAAGAGAAGCAGGAAGCGGTTCTTGCTTACATCAGAGAAGAGCGGCGGCAAGCGGAGCTACAGGAAACTGAAGATACAGAAGAAGATAATTCAGAAATGGAAGAAGAGCCCGTTGCAATTTTAGAAGAATATGCTATATTATATAGTATGAATCCGGATTTAGTGGGTTGGATCAAGATTGATGGTACAAGGATCGATTATCCGGTCATGCAGAACAAGGATAACGAAGATTACTATCTATCTCACAATTTCCAAAGAGAAAGTGATTCCAAAGGAGCGTTGTTTATTGACGCGGATTCCAGTATTATGCCTAAGGATCAGAACCTAGTCATATTTGGCCATAATACAAGAGATAACAGTATTTTAGGAACGTTGGATTATTACCTCGATAAGGATTTTTATGAGCAGTATCCCACACTGGAATTTGATACTCTTTATGAGAAGGGGAACTATGAGATCGTTGCAGTGGTGAAGACCGCAGTGAAGCAGCAGGAAGAGTCGGGATTTCGATATTATTGGTTCCACAATTATGAAGAAGATAGCGAATTTCAGGAACTTTTGGATTTTATAGAAGAGAATCAGATATATGATACAGGGAAGGATCTGGTCTATGGTGATCATACGATCATGTTGTCTACCTGTGAATATACTGTAGACAATGGACGTTTGGTAGTAATCGCAAGAAAAATGTAGAGGTAAAGTCATGAGAAAATTAAGAAAATTACTTGGAACTATGTTGCTTGTGTGCGTAATGAGTTTTTGTTCAACTGTTAGTGTTCACGCAGCAACAGCACAAATGGTAGTGAATACCACAGCATCTGCCAATGCAGGTGATACCGTTTACGCACAGATTGTTTTGAATAACAATCCTGGAATCTGTACCATTGGTATAGCTATGAATTATGATGATGAAGTTTTAACTTATGAAGGTGCACAGTGGAATACAGAGATTACTTCCGGCAGTGGCAGTATGCCATTGATCTCTAATCTGGAAGATGAGAATCTCTTAAATATCTCTTCTATTATGAGCACACCATATGATGTGTCCGGAGAAGCTCTTGTAACCATCAAATTTACAGCAAAACAGTCCTTTTCTTCTATGCCAATTGAAGTAGAGGTAAGAGATGTAAGTGACGCAGAAGAGGAAGATGTAGAGATCACACTTTCCAAGGGAACACTTGCAAATAATTCAGGAAATGATTCTAATGGTGATGATAATTCATCAGATAATGGATCTAATGATTCAGAAAATCAGGGCGGATCAAATTCATCTGAAAATGATAATTCTGGAAATAATGGAGATAACAACTCTGGAGCAGATAACTCTGGCAATGCAGGAGATGCAAATTCCGGCACTACAGGAAATAACAATTCCAATAATTCTAACAATGCAGGAAGCAATAACTCCGGTAAGACAGGAAGCAATAGTTCTAATAATTCAAATAGTTCTGACAATTCAACAAACAACAACTTGGACAAGACCTTTAAGACAGGTGCTGTAGATGTAAGAATTGTATTAGGCGTTATTGCAGTTGTACTTTTAGGAGTAGCCGGTGTATGCATTAAGGTTCTCCGCAAACGTGAATATTAATCAGACCACTAGGACCACTTCAGATGTTCTTTCTGAAGTGGTTTTTGTATACAGGGGATTTTGGGGATTTCTTGTATGATCCGAGAATATTAGAATGGAGTATGATATGAATTACGCAGGGATCAAATATTGTGATATTGCCAATGGATTAGGTTGCCGGACGGTACTGTTCGTATCCGGTTGCAGGAATCATTGCAAAGGTTGTTTTCAGCCTCACACATGGGATTTTACATATGGTGAGCCTTTTGATGAGGCAGTCCAGAAGGAGATATTAGACTCGTTAGAGCCGAATTATGTCAGTGGACTGACTTTATTAGGGGGAGAGCCCTTCGAGCCGGAGAATCAGAAAGAATTGCTTCCTTTTGTAAAGAAGGTAAGAGAGCTGTATCCGAAGAAGAATATCTGGGCCTTTACCGGTTATTTATATGATAAGGATCTTGTGCCGGGAGGACGGCGTTATACCGAAGAAACAGACCAGTTATTAGATATGATCGATGTGCTGGTAGATGGACCTTTTGTGGAAGAGTTGAAGGATATTACACTGAAATTCCGCGGGTCTCAAAATCAGAGGGTACTTGACTTGAAAAAAACCAGAGAAAGTGGCAAAGTAGAGTTAATGGGATTATAAGAGCAGAGGTGTTAGGTATGAAGGGAAAATTGAAACGGGCAATAGCTGTTTTATGCTATGGAATGGGAGTTTTTCTTGCAATCTATGTAGGGGGATGGACGATGTTATTACAGCCCCTGGATTTACTGATCCACGTCATTTCTGAGGGAAATTGCACCTTTGGGATCCTTTTATCCTGTGCCATGAAAATTCTCTTATCTGCCACTACAGCAGGCCTTCTCTGGTGTGTAGGCTATATAGGATTTAATCATTTCAAAGGAAAAGAGGATCCGGATTGGGAAGCTTTAGAAGAGGAATCCAAATACTAAGGATGATCGATAGGTTTTAAGGGAGTGTGAATCTTGAAATTAAGAGTGCCTGATTATTATGAGGAATTTGCCTGTATAGCAGACCGTTGTAAGGATAGCTGCTGTATTGGCTGGGAAATTGATATTGACGAAGATTCTTATGAATATTATAAGGAAATTCCGGGAGAGATCGGCGCACGTTTGCAGACAAGCATGATATTAACAGAGGACATGGAGCATAGCTTTCGGTTAGTGGAGCATGGGAGATGTCCTTTTTTAAATGATAGAAATCTCTGTGATCTGTGCATTGAACTAGGGGAAGAAGCTTTATGTGAAGTATGTACAGAGTATCCCCGGTTTTCACTGGAATACGGAGAGGTATTGCAGAAGACGTTGAGTTTATCCTGCGAAGAAGTGGGGCGGATCTTGTTTTCTAAGGAAGAGCCAGTTTCTTTTATAGAGAGAAGCCTTGGGGAATGTGAGGAGCTTGAAGAGTTTGGGGAATGTGAAGAACTCGGAGAGTTTGGGGAATGTGAAGAACTTGATGAGTTCGTAGACTGTGACATATTCTATGAGGAATCGGAGGAAGACTGGGATTATATTGCCTTCTGTGAAGCAGTTCAGGAGGAATTGATCGCAGTGCTTCAAGACAGAAGTCAGTCTATCTGGCAGAGAATGAGAACCTACTTACATATTTTACAGCGGATTCAAAATCTCATTAACGAAGATCCTGAGCAGGATTGGCAGAAGATTTCGGTCAGTGCGATAGCGAAAGGGCAAGGAATTTCGGTCAGTGAGATAGCGAAAGGTCAAGGCTGTGACCATAAAGGGGCAGTGGGAAGCAATTTTTGGAATTTGCAGGATGAGGATGCATTTTCATTGTTTTTTGCAAGATTTAGTGCATTTTGTCAGATGGAGACACTAGATGTAGAATGGGAAAAGCAAAAAGAAGCTTTGAGTGAGAGATTTACCGAAGAAAGATATCAGGGATTGCTGGAGAATTTCTTAAGAAGTGATTGTTACTTGGAGAAAGATTATGAGAATCTTATGGTATACTTTACATTTCGGTATTTTATGAACTGTGTTTATGATTACGATATGCTCTCTTATGGAAAGCTGGCAGTTGGTTTTACCTTAATGATCCGGGATATGGATGCCCTTCGCTTTACAGAAAAGGAAGGCAGATATGATAGTCTTGATCGCATTGATGTGGCAAGGATCTTCTCAAAGGAAGTAGAACATTCCTTAGAGAATGTAGAATTAGCAAAAGAAGAGTTTATGTTTGGAGAGGAATTCTCCATAGAAAAACTGTGTGCCCAGATATAGGACACACAGTTTTGTTTTTCGTTTGCCAGGAAATTCCTCTGGAATTCCCTGGCAAACAAAAGACACTACGTGTCAATTATGCGCAGCTCGCGGAGAAGAAGTTTATTGCTTTGCAATACCGCTCGCGCGCGGAGATTGCACGGAGCGCAATCTTTTTACAAGTTATTTATCTAAAAGATCTGTATAGAATTCAGAATAGTCATTTCTCTCATCTTTTGTAAAGTCGATAGCAGAAGATGGATGAAGATTCAATCTTCCTGTTAACAGGTAAGGAATGTCATATCCCCAAACAGCACCGGATTCTTTCAGAGGAAGCATATATTCTTCTAAGAATTTCAGTACTGGGAAAATGTTGTATTTTGGATTCTTTAAGAAGCTGAGAAGAAGTTCCATTGCACAGTTTCCAGCACCACGACCCATGGACATCATGGTGGCATCTAATAAGCTGACACCTCTTGCAGCTGCTTCAATCGTGTTAGCAAAAGCTAACTGCTGGTTGTTATGAGCGTGCATACCAATGTATTTTCCGTATTTTTCAGCGGCTTCCATATATTTGTCCGCAATGCTTCTGATCTGTTCTGGGTATAAAGAACCGTAGCTGTCAACCAGATAGATTCCGTCAACACTACTGTTTCCTACCATTTCAAGAGCCTGGTCGATATCGGCTTCTTTGGCATTGGAAATTGCCATAATATTACAGGTAACCTCGTATCCCTTTGCTTTGGCATCTTCGATGATCTCAATAGCAGCAGGCATCTGGTGAACGTAAGTTGCTACACGTACCATGTCGATGACACTGTCTATCTTGTCGATGATGTCGTTCTTGAAATCACAGCGTCCTACGTCTGCCATAACAGCGATCTTCATATCAGAATTGTTGTCGCCTACGATAGCACGAAGATCTTCCTCGGTACAGAATTTCCATTTTCCAAATTTTGTTACATCAAATAATTCCTTGGATGCTTTGTAACCGAATTCCATATAATCAACACCGGCCTTGACATTTGCGCGGTATAATGCGTTAATAAATTCATCGGAAAACATGAAATTGTTTACCAGTCCTCCGTCACGAATAGTTGCGTCCAGCACCTTGATATCAGAGCGGACGGTCATTAAATCTCCTTTTTGAGCCATTACATTTATCCTCCTTAACACTTCAACGCCTTAACGCGTTGAATATATGATAACACAATATTGGAAAAAAGCAAGTATAACTTTACTTTTTTTATAGAGACTTATATAATAAGAAAGAAAATTTTGAAAATGCCTGGAGGTTTTGGGAATGATACATATGTTAGAAATCCTTGATCCCGCAGTGATCGCTTTTGTGGGAATCTTATTCGCGTTTGCACTTACCTGTTTTGCTATTGCAAAATTTAATCCATTTCTTCCGAAAGATATGGGGCGTCAGTTCGCTCATGATGGAAGTCTTTCAGCAGGAAAGCCAAGAGGGGCGGGAATTATCTTTATTTTTACATTTGCCCTGTCAGTAGTGCTTTTTGCAGAAATGAATGTGGAGATCGCAATCTATCTGATCCTTATCATTATTGAAATGTTTACAGGATTTTTTGATGATGCTTCGGATAAGCCATGGGGAGAATATTTGAAGGGCTTTTTAGACCTGGTGGTAGCCATCGTTGTTGCCATGGTATTCCTTCATTATAACAACAATGTAGTCTATATTGCCGTTGCAGATATGTCTATTACCATTCCACCGATCCTTTTTGGTGTTCTCACAGTTGTTTTGGTATGGGTGTCCATTAACGTAACAAACTGTTCAGATGGTGTTGACGGATTATCAGGAACTCTTACCATTATTACATTGATGACTTTCTTTGTACTGGATCATCTGTTAAGTATCTCTGACGGATTTAATTATTGTCTCTTATTGTTTGCAGTATGTTTATTAGGATATCTGTGGTACAACGCTACTCCAAGTAAACTTCTGATGGGAGATGCCGGTTCTAGAGCTATGGGAATCTTTATTGCCATTGCAGCTTTAAAGAGCCACAGCCCATTTATTTATCTGCTGGCAGCAGCTATGCTGATCATTGATGGTGGTTTAGGACTTGTGAAAGTAGCATTGCTTCGCTTCTTAAAGATCCATATTTTGAAAAATACTACAACACCGATCCATGATCATGTGAGAAAGCGTCTTGGATGGTCAAATGCTCAGGTAGTATTTCGATTTGCTATCATTCAGATCGTTATTTCTGCAGCAACTATTTATTTGGTGATGATGTAATTTTAAAAAGATTGTGTTTTGGCTGATAAATTCGGCGAAGCGCAATCTTTTTTTGCTATATTTATTGCGTTTTTTCGGTTTGAATGATATATTGTATAAGTTATAACTAATATAAACGGAGGGAATATGATGAAGAAATTATTAGCACTTGGATTATCTTTAGTAATGGCTTTTTCTGTATTAACGGGCTGTGGTAGCTCAAATGCCGGAGAAGCAAAGAAAGCAAAAGTAATTGAGATTGAATTGACCAACGAGGAATATGCATTTGGTGTAGATAAGAACCAGCCGGAGCTTTTAGAGTCCGTAAATACTTTTATCACAGAGATCAAAGCAAATGGTACATTTGATGAGATCTGTAACAGATATTTTGGTGATGGAACTCCTGTAGCTGTAACTTCTGCAAAGCTTGATACAAGCAAGGATCAGCTGGTTGTGGCAACAAATGCTTCTTTTGAGCCTTTTGAATATCTGGAAGGTGAGAGCTACTATGGAGTTGATATGGAAATCGCAGCAGCTCTTGCAGAGTACCTGGGAAAAGAACTGGTTATCCAGAACATGGATTTTGACGCAGTCTGCCTGTCTGTAGGTCAGCAGAAATGCGATATCGCTATGGCTGGTCTTACAATTAAGGAAGATCGTAAAGAATATGTAAATTTCTCAGATCCATATTATAGTGCAGCACAGAAACTGGTTGTTACCTCTGATAATACTGAGTTTGACAGTTGTGCAGATGCAGCAGCAGTAGAAGCTATTTTAAAAGAAAAAGATTCTAAAATCAAGGTTGGTGTTCAGAATGGTACTACTGGACAGTTCTACTGCCAGGGAGACCAGGAATGGGGATTTGACGGATTTGCAATGGAGACTGTTGGTTATAAGAACGGTTCTCTGGCAATTCAGGATCTGTTAAATGGCAATATTGATTATGTAGTCATCGATTCTGCACCTGCAAAGTGCATTACGGAATCTATTAACGAAATGCGATAAGCAAAAGCGCAGGATATAAGAGGTTTTTATGGGAAATTTTCAACAGAAGATCGATAAGTTTATTGATATTTTTATAGGGCAGAACGGCTACGTAAAAGTAGTGGAAGGATTAAAAAATACTCTGTTAATTGCTATTGTGGGCTTAATTATCGGTATTTTGATCGGAACCCTTATTGCAACGGTTCGCGTGATCCCGAAATACAAGACCCTTCCAAAAGTGTTAAATGGAATCTGCAGTTTTTATGTTGCTCTATTTAGAGGAACTCCGATCGTAGTTCAGCTTTTGGTATTTTATTATGTATTACTTCCGATCATGGGGGTACATATGACCGGTGTTCAGGTATCCATACTGGTATTTGGACTCAATAGTGGCGCATATATCTCAGAGACCATGCGAAGCGGTATCATGTCCGTAGATGGCGGACAGATGGAGGCTGGGCGAGCAGTAGGACTTAGCTTTGGAACGACTATGATGAAGATCGTGATCCCACAGGCCATCAAGAACATTCTTCCTACCCTTGGTAATGAATTTATTGCCCTGATCAAGGAGACATCTGTTGTAAGTTTTGTTGGCGCGGCAGATCTTTATGTGGCATTTAACAATATCGGAAGCAACAGTTATGAATTTATGGTTCCATATCTGGTAATGGCACTTATCTATATTGCTCTTGTGCTTATTATCAGTCTGGGCATTAAGATTATGGAAAGGAGCCTGAGAAAAAGTGATAGACGTAATTAATCTTGAAAAAAAATTCGGTGATAACCAGGTCTTAGATAAGATCAGTGTTACCGTTGAAAAAGGCGATATCATGGTTGTGATCGGCCCTTCAGGTTCCGGAAAAAGTACCTTTCTTCGTTGTCTGAACTGTATGGAAGACCCTACTGGCGGTCAGATCATTTTTAATGGCGTAGATATTGCGGATACCAAGGTAGATATCAATATCCACAGAAGACATATGGGAATGGTATTCCAGCACTTTAACCTGTTTAATAATAAGACCGTAGTGCAGAATATCATGCTGGCTCCTGTGTACGTACAGTGTCAGGACTTACGAAAGATCAAGAGAAAGAATTTCTGCCTCAAATTTACCAATCTTTTTAAGAGTGGGGATAAAAAGCAGGAACTTACTCCAATTACCACAAGTAAAGCAGAGATCGTGAAAAATGCCCGGGAAGAAGCGATCGATCTCTTAAAGAGGATCGGTCTTGAAGATAAGGCAGACGTATATCCATCCACTCTTTCCGGTGGTCAGAAACAGCGTGTAGCCATCGTGCGTGCCCTTGCCATGAAACCGGATGTGATCCTTTTTGATGAGCCAACCAGTGCTCTTGATCCGGAAATGGTAGGAGAAGTATTAGATCTGATGAAGTCCTTAGCAAAAGAAGGCATGACCATGGTCATTGTTACCCACGAGATGGGATTTGCACGAGAAGTTGCCAATAAAGTACTTTTTATTGATGGTGGACAGATCTTAGAAAGTGCGCCTCCAGAGGAATTTTTCAGTAATCCTAAGAATCCAAGATTGAAGGAATTCTTATCAAAAGTTTTGTAGAATTTCAACAAATTAAAAAATAACTGTATAGACAATTCCCCCTTTTAGTATTAAAATGTATGTTGAAAATACAAAATACAAGGGGGAATTTTTGTATGGGAAAGAATGAAAAGCAAAAAACTAGAAAATTAAGTATTCGAAGCAAGATATTGATCCCGGTTCTGATCATTATTTTAATCGTAAGCTCGGGAATGGGCGCTCTAATGTTTGTGGTTGGAAGATGGGCACTCATCAATACTGGTGTAGAAAAATCCCACTTGGCTGCTGACATAGCATCAGCTATGATAGATGGAAGTACCATTGGAGAGATCGGTGCTGGATCAGATGGCACGGAAGTTTACCAGACCCAGTTGGCAGAGTTAAGAGAGATCAAGGAAACCTGTGGTATCCTTTATATGTATACCATTTATGAAGAGAATGGCAACCTGTACTATGGTGTGGATACGGACGAATCATCAGGTCAATTAAAGGCGGGTGACGCATATGATGATGAAGAAGAACCGGTTCTTTCTGCATTGAGTGGAGAAGATTATGTTCGAGAGTATATCGTTTCCAATGAATATGGAGATCTGATCTCTTCTTACGTTCCAATCTATGATGAAAGTGGTAAAATAGTAGCAGCATTAGGTTGCGATTATGATGCCAGTGAAGTGGTAAGTCTGGTGGCTACCATTCAGATGCTGACCATGATCTGTACAATAGTAGCTTTGGTAGTATCAGCAGTGATCGTTACTCTTTTTGTTAACCGAATCGCAAAGAATATCGTTATCATCAATCAGAAGATCTATGATCTGGTACATAATGAAGGCGACTTAACTCAGAAGTTAGATATCCGCTCTGGTGACGAATTAGAGCTGATCGGTAATAACGTGAATAATCTTCTGGAATATATCAGAACTATCATGATCAATATTTCAGGAAATTCTACGAACCTGCAAGGCTCATCACAGGAAGTATTTAATAATTTAAGAAGTGCAGAAATGAGCATTACAGATGTATCTGCAACTATGGAAGAAATGTCTGCAGGAATGGAAGAGACCGCAGCAAGTATTGTAGAGATCACAACTGCCATCAATGGTGTATATGATGCCATCAATGAGATCAATGAGAAGGCTGGCGCCAGTGCGGCTCACGCTTATGAAGCCATGGAAAAGGCATCTGGAATTTACGACGATTCCATTCAGTCCCAGGCAAACGCAAAAGAGAAATCAAGTCAGATATCTGCTGCCGTTGCGGATAAGATCCAGAAGTCAAAATCAGTAAATGAGATTGAAACACTGACAAATAGTATTTTAAATATTGCAGATCAGACCAATCTGTTGGCATTAAATGCTTCCATTGAGGCTGCCAGAGCAGGTGAGGCAGGAAGAGGATTTGCGGTAGTTGCAGGAGAGATTGGAAACCTGGCTCAGGAATCTGCAGAATCTGCTTCCCGTATCCGTCAGGTAAGTAGCGAAGTTATCATTGCCGTTGAAGAACTGGCAAAGGTATCAGAAGAAATGATCGCCTTTGTGGATGAAACTACAATGGGTGGCTTCCAGCAGTTACAGGATACCGCTTATGGTTACAAAGAAGATATTCACGAAATGTCTTCCACCATGCAGGATTTCACTGCATCCTGTCAGGAATTAAAGAGCAATATGGATAGTATCAAAGAAAATATCCAGGCAGCAAATATTGCAGTAGATGAAAGTGCAAAGGGTATCAGTAGTGTTTCTGAACTTTCTGTATCTATCACCACCAGTGTTAGTGATATAGAGCATAAAGCAAATGGAAATATGGATATTGCAAATATGCTGAATCAGGAAGTAAATCGATTTAAATTATAAAGGTTAAGGAGGGCTGCCTACAGGGCAGCCCTTTTTGGAATGTGGAGTAGAGTATGGATTATTTTAATTTGAAATTTCATAACACAACGGTAAAAAATGAAATATTTGCGGGAATTGCTATGTTTATGGCAATGTCCTATATTCTTGTGGTCTGTCCCACAGTGCTTTCGGAAGCTGGGATGAACTATAATGGTGTTTTTCTGGCTACCGTATGTGTATCTGGATTTACTACAATTGTCTCTGCATTTTATACAAAGCTTCCAATTGCCTTAGCGCCGGGCTTGGGAATTACCAGTATGTTTCTGGCACTGGCAACGGGAAAGCAGCCGATGCACTGGACAAGCTTATTGCTTGCAACATATGTAGCAGGAATTATCATATGTGGATTCGTCCGATTTGGAGTCTATGATAAGATCATGGCGATCATGGATGAAGATTTTAGAAAAATGCTTATGTCAGGAATCGGTTTTGCACTATTGTTATATGGAATCAGCACAACTGGTCTGTTAGAAAAGCAAAGCGGTTATTATACCCTTGGCAAAATAGAGATCATTCCTCTTGTGATCTGTATCGTAAGCCTTTTGGTGATCTATCTGGTAAAGAAGATGAATAAAAAGGGATTTGTATTAGTTGGATTATTAGTGGCGTATTGCGCAGGAATCTGTGTGAATTATAGTGAGGCTTATCAGTTAACTGGTGTTTCCGTAAGTGAATATCTGAAGGAGATCTTCAGCTTTTCCTATGATGTTCAGGAAATAACACTGGTCATGTTTGCTTTTCCGGATGTGATCGAACTGTTTTCAGATAAACAGATGATCCTGTCATTTATAAATGCGGTATTTGTATTTACGGTAGTACATTTCTTTGACGCAGTTGGTACGAATATTGCTTCTTTTGATGCCATCAACAGTGGGATCGATAAGCGTGTGAAGGGAACCGTAAGCCTAAAACGCGCAATTACGGTAGATGGCGTTGGAAACGTTGTCAGTGGATTAATGGGGACTCCGTCTGTGACCACTTATGGAGAATCAGTGGTTGGTATTGTCAGTGGCGGTAAAACAGGAATAACAGCACTTACTACGGGCTGTCTGTTTTTATTATGCTTTTTTTTATCTCCGCTTTTTACCTCCATGGCGACTTTTGTTGCTGCACCGGCGCTTATCTATGTGGGATTTACGCTCCTATTAAGATTTAAAGAATTTGATAGAAGGAAAAAGGTTCCATTTATATTCGGAATCTGTATCATTATATATATTGGGATCAGCTTCAACATGGGAAATGCAGTATTATATGGTTTGATCTTTTATACCCTGATAAAGATCGTGGTCTTAAAACAAAAACCGGTTTCCCATTGGTGGATCATGCTTATTTTTGCAGCACTTCATATTTTGTTGAATCTGGTGTGATAGTGTCAAATGACCTATGAAAAACTGAGTCAAAAGAAAAAGGCTCAGAGGAACCTTGAAAATTGCAGATATTTTAGTTTGAGGTAAGCTGTCGCCACCCTTGACAGCACGAAAAAGAACTGCTGTAGGTTAATTACC
>JAGAOC010000018.1 GCA_017623935.1 Agathobacter sp.
CTACGAAGGAAAAGAAATTAAATCAGTTATTAGAACCTTTGTTGACAGAAGATAGAGAGTTATTGTTTGAAATTGCAAACCAGATAAATAATGAAATAGTGTTGCGCCCCTCTCAGCCTGACTTACAACTAATCTAGTTGCCTGTCACAGGATTAACCGATATACTGTCACCAAAGAATAAAAAGAAAGAGATCCTGGAACCTCTTCTTTGGCGAGATGACCGTTCCAGGATCTAAGATGGTATTATTACCATGGTTATCATATCAAAGTATCGGTTAGTACGTAAAGAAGAAAAAGATATTTTTTGTAATCAGTGAAGAAGATACCATCTGTCCTGTGTGTGGAAGTCCTCTATGCAAGAGGGATAGGAAGCTGAGAGTTCATAAGGAAGCTGGTGGAAAGAAGAGCTGGTTCGCCATTAACCGATTGAAATGTAGTAATGAGCATTGCAGACGGCTTCATAATGAACTGCCAGACTGCATGATTCCATACAAGCACTATGGTTCTGAGATTATCGAGGATGTCCTTGATGAGGTGCAAGGTCCAGATGACCCGGACACGGAGAATTATCCCTGTGAAGGTACCATGAACCATTGGAAGTGGTGGCTTGCCCGTAATGAGGCGAACATCAATGGACAGATGAGATCGATGCTGCATCATCTCCTGGATTTGAATATAGAGTTCCTGAAGTCCAGAGAGTCTTTGCTGAGGAACTCAGAAAAAGGATAAGCCCAGGGTGGCTCTCGGTAGTAGCCCGGTTTATATATAACTCCGGTGGTCGAATAGAGCCGTATCCGGAGGGTTAAGATTTATGCACCTACTTTTGTGTGCTGTCATTTAAACTTTGTAATAAGGTTGCTTCAAAAGGAGGTAACTACCATGCAAAGTAAAGAAGTGAAGAAATGGCAGGACGAGGAAGCGTTAAAACGTTATCAGATGATAGCGCCGCTTCTGGATGAAGATTTAGATGTGGCAAAAAGAAGGCAACTTCGGGAGGAGATCGCAGAAAAGAATGGGATATCCAAAAGAAGCCTGTACCGGTATGAAGCCAAGTACAGGGAGGAAGCCTTTGGAGGTCTTCGACCGATGAATAGGGAAAAGAGACGGTCGCAGGCATTGCCTGAGAACTGGGAAGAAATCGTAGGAGAAGCAATCCAGTTAAAGAGGGAAGTGCCAAGACGGAGTGTGCGCCAGATTATAAAGATACTGGAGATTGAAGGACGTGCACTTCCGGGAGTAATCAAGGCATCCACCCTACAGAGATATCTGTATAATGCAGGTCTTGGCGTAAAGCAGATGAAGCGATATGCAGAGAAGAGGAAAAGCAGTTCCCGGCGTTTCTGCAGAGCTCATCGAATGGAACTATTGCAAGGTGATATCAAGTATGGACCAGACATCCGCTTAAGTGACGGAAGGCTGATAAAAACGTATCTGTCATCCTTGATTGATGATCATTCCCGTTTTATCGTGCAGTCAGAGTTTTATGATAACCAGCGACAGGAAGTCGTGGAGGATACCTTTCATAAGGCAATCTTAAAGTATGGAAAATGTGACACATGCTACCTGGATAATGGGACGCAGTACACAACAAATCAGCTAAGTACAGCCCTTGCGAGGCTTGGAATCAGGGAATTGCATGCGAAACCAAGAGCCTGTCAGTCTAAGGGCAAGATAGAGAAATTTCATCAGAAGGTTGATCAGTTCATTGCGGAAATCCGCGTGGCAAAGGTACATTCGCTGGCAGAACTGAATCAGAAATGGAAGTATTTTCTGGAGCAGGATTATCAGAAGGAAGCGCATGATGGGATCAGGGAATACTATGAATCCCAAGGAGTACAGGTTCCGCCGGAAGGGATCACGCCATATCAGGAATTCACGAGAGATACTAGAGGACTGGTGTTTTTAGACACTGCTGTAGTAAGCGAGGCATTTTTGCATCATGAGAAAAGATGGCTTGATAATACGGGGTGCTTTTCGTTTGCAGATGTAAAGTATGAAGCGAGCACAGCCCTCGCAAATGCAGAGGTAGAAATCGCTTATGATCCAATGAATACAGAGACCATAAAGGTGTTGTATAGGGATATGGAACCTATTATTGCGCATCGTGTCCGTATTGATGCATTCTGTGATAAGATACCACCGCTCCCGGTGGGAATGACGGATGTAGTTCCAGAAACATCAAGATTCCTGGATGCTTTGGAAAAGAAATACAAAGAAGACCACCACCTGATGGCGAATGCCCTTTCGTTCGGTGAGTATGGAAAGGCAGGTGGCTTAGATGTATGAGGGATTCTTTGAAATGATAAACACTCCATTTACGAGGGATATCCCAGCAGACAGACTTTATAATTCAACACAGATAGAGGACGCCAAAGGGAGATTAAAATACGTTGCAGACAGGCAACTTTTTGCAGTGGTTACAGCGGATCCGGGATGTGGAAAATCCACCCTGATAAGGATGTTTGGAGAAAGTCTTCCGAAAGATAAATATATGCTGTTGTATCTGTCGGATTCGAGGTTGACGCCCAGATGGCTGTATGCGGGACTGCTGGATCAGATGGGATTGGAAGCAAGATTTTATCGAGGGGATTCCAAAAGACAGCTTCAGAAGGAAATCGAAAATGTCAGGACGGTACAGAAAAAGAAAGTAATCTTTGTTTTGGACGAGGCTCATCTGTTAGGGAAGGAAACACTGGAGGAGTTTCGATTTCTGCTGAATTACAAGTTTGATTCAGCGAGCCCTATGAGCCTGATTCTAGTAGGGCAGACAGAATTATGGGATCAAAAACTCAGACTGCAAAGCTATGCGGCGATTCGCCAGAGGATTGATATGAATATCGTACTGAATCGCCTGGACAGAGCGGAAACAGGAAAATATATCGCGGCGCATATGGCATATGCGGGAGTAAAGCAGGATCTTTTTACCAGCGGGGCTGAAGATGAGATATTTAAGGTGTCAGCAGGTATACCGAGAATGATAAACAGAATCTGTGAGAAAACACTGATGTATGCTTATCAGCAGCAAAAACGACTAATAGATGAGCACATGGTGCGTTTTGTAGCAGACCATGAGATGGTCAGTGGAATAGAGTAAGAAATCCGGGGCGAGAGCCCCGAAAACAGTGACAGGAAAGTGAGTGAGTTTGTGACAGTAAGCGAAAGCAAGACTGTGACAGCTCATGAAATTTTTAACATAAATGTTTTGTCGAGAGAGAATACAATAAGTATTAGCAAACTTGAACATATTTCTGGTGTAAATGCACTTGCAAGTAATCAGTTAATAAAGTTTTGCCCTGATGTTAATATTGTATATGGGTTAAATGGAACTGGAAA
>JAGAOC010000019.1 GCA_017623935.1 Agathobacter sp.
CACAAAAAACACCTATGCGAAAAGTCTATTCTAATTCGACTTTTCACACAGGTGTTTTTTCTTTTTATACATTATTATCTAAATAAAGAATTTTTCTACAACAAAAACTTCGCCATAGCATAATTTGCCACATCAATCCCCTGCTCTGTCAGGGCGATCCGCCCCTCTCTTGCTACCAACAGTCCTTCCTGCTTCAGTTCCATGATCGGCTCCTGGTAAACCGCTTCGATAGGCATACCGAAGTTCCTTTCAAAATCCAAACGCGAAACTCCATCCGTCATACGAAGCCCCAGGAACATGAACTCTTCCATAACAGCATGACGGCTTAACTGTTCCGCAGAAATATGCAGATTGGTGCCCATGGTCTGAACCAGATCTTCCCCTTCCCCAGCAGAAAAGACCTTGGTCTCGATCTGCTTGGTATTTTCCAGGTATTCATACAGATCTCTGGTGTTGCTGTAGCGGATATCGTCTATTAAAGAAGCCGCTCCCAGCCCCAGTCCCAGGTAATTCTCTCTTGTCCAATAGCCAATGTTATGCTTGCACTCCAGCCCTTTCTTGGCATAGTTTGATATCTCATACCGCTTATATCCGGCGTCGGAAAGCATCATCTGGGTCAACTTATACATCCGGTACACCTCGTCCTCATGAGGTAGCATATCCGGCTGCATACCGGCTTCCTGTTTCACCAGATCGAACTTGTATTTGTCATAAAAAGGGGTGCCTTTCTCAATGATCAGAGAATAAGCGGATACGTGCTCCGGTTTCAGGTTGATGACCCGCTTTAAGCTCTTGGCAAAGCTTTCCGCACTCTGAGAAGGGATTCCACTCATCAGATCAATATTGATATTGGAAAATCCCGCATTTCGAGCCAGTTCATAGGTCTTTAGGAACTGCTCAAAAGTATGGATCCGTCCCAGAATGTTCAGTTCTCGGTTATCCGTAGACTGAAGCCCGATACTGAGACGATTGATCCCATTTTTCCGGTATAAAGCAAGCTTTCCGCCAGTAACAGTTCCCGGATTACATTCCATGGTCACCTCAGCATTTTTACTGATCGTAAAGTGCTCTCCTAAGGCGTCCAAAAGCCTCATCATCTGCAGTTCATCCAGCCAGCTTGGAGTTCCCCCGCCAAAATAGATCGTAGAAACTTCATAGTCTCTCATGGAAGCTCCATAGAAACCGATCTCCCGGATCAAAGCGGAGATATATTCTCGCTGGGTGGACTCATCACAAGGAAAAGACAGAAAATCACAATAATTACATTTTTTTACACAAAACGGTATATGAATATACAGTTCTAAATTCTTAGTCTTCATCCAATTTCAAAACACTCATAAATGCTTCCTGTGGAATCTCTACATTGCCCACCTGACGCATTCGTTTCTTTCCTTCCTTCTGTTTCTCCAAAAGTTTACGCTTACGGGAAATGTCACCACCATAACACTTGGCAAGTACGTCTTTTCGCATGGCTTTGACAGTTTCTCTGGCAATGACTTTGCCACCAACTGCTGCCTGGATCGGAATCTCGAACAGATGACGTGGAATCTCCTCTTTGAGGCGTTCGCACATTCTGCGTCCTCTCTCGTAAGCACTGTCCTTAAATACGATAAAGGACAAGGCGTCAACCATTTCCTTGTTGATCAGGATGTCCAGTTTTACAAGTTCAGAACGAACATAGCCTTTTAACTCATAGTCAAAGGAAGCATAGCCTCTGGAACGGGATTTTAATGCGTCAAAGAAGTCATAAATGATCTCATTCAATGGCAGATCATATTTGATGACTGCTCTTGTCTCTTCGATGTAATCCATGCTCACATAGATTCCTCTTCGCTCCTGGCAAAGTTTCATGATAGCCCCAACGTACTCACTGGTTACCATGATCTCTGCTGCTACGAAAGGCTCTTCCATATATTCAATCTCGGATGGATCCGGCAGGTTGGATGGATTGGTCAGTTCAATGACTTCTCCATTAGTCTTATAAACCTTATAGATTACACCTGGCGCGGTAGTTACCAGATCCAGATTAAACTCTCTTTCCAAACGCTCCTGAATGATCTCTAAATGCAGCAGTCCTAAGAAACCACATCGAAATCCAAAGCCTAACGCCAAGGAAGTCTCTGGCTCATAATGTAAAGAAGCGTCGTTGATCTGCAATTTTTCTAAGGCGTCTCTTAAATCCGGATACTTGGCACTGTCTGCTGGGTAAAGACCACAGTACACCATCGGGTTTACTTTCTTATATCCCGGAAGTGCTTCTGCACATGGACGGGTCACTTCTGTGACTGTATCACCAATCTGAGTATCCCGGACATTTTTGATGCTGGCGGCAATATAACCTACCATTCCTGCGGATAACTCATCACATGGAATAAACTGTCCAGCTCCAAAATAACCCACTTCTACTACCAGATCTTCTGCTCCGGTTGCCATCATCTTGATCTTAGTACCAACTTTTACCGTACCTTCTACAATACGACAGAATACGATAACTCCTTTGTAAGAATCATAAATAGCGTCGAAGATCAGGGCTTTTAACGGTGCCTTTGGATCTCCTGTTGGTGCTGGGATCTTGGTTACGATCTGCTCTAAGACGTCTTCAATGTTCAGACCTGTCTTAGCAGAGATCCTTGGAGCGTCTTCTGCCTCAATTCCGATCACATCTTCGATCTCCTGGATAACCTCTTCCGGTCTTGCACTCGGAAGATCGATCTTATTGATGACTGGCATAACATCCAGATCATGATCTAAAGCCAGATACACGTTGGCAAGGGTCTGGGCTTCTACCCCCTGAGCTGCATCTACTACCAGGATCGCACCGTCACAAGCTGCGAGGCTTCGGGATACTTCGTAGTTAAAATCCACATGTCCTGGAGTATCGATCAAGTTAAAAATATACTCTTCCCCATCCTGCGCTTTGTAAATGATACGCACAGCCTGGGATTTGATGGTAATTCCTCTCTCCCTCTCCAGATCCATATTGTCCAGCACCTGCGCCTGCATTTCTCGGCTGGTCAATGTTCCTGTCTTCTCAATGATACGGTCTGCCAAAGTGGACTTACCATGATCAATATGGGCAATAATACAAAAATTACGAATTTTGCTCTGATCTACTGACATATATTTCCTCATTTCCTTTGTTTTCTTTTCATTGCATACTGCTTTTTATTATACGAAAATCCTGTATTTTTTGCAACCAAAAAAGAAAGGCTCTCTATTGCGCGCCGGATATGAAAAAAGGCTCTCCAATAAAGAGAGCCCAAAGTCTTATCAAGTTTTCAGCAACTGATGCTTTACATCATCTGACGCAAAACTGGTATGTACCGAATACTCGTATACCTTTCTTCCATACTCCGGCTGGAAAAATCCCGCCTCCTGAAGCCGTTCCCACTCTTTGGTACAGGTGGTGTTGCTTACTGTACGGTTATCCGTATTAATGGAAACCGGTACTGCTGCATCCATGAATTCCTTAAATGGATAGGTGGAAAAATCCGTCACTGCCTTAGTCTGCAAGTTACTGGTTGGACATAACTCCACTCCGATCCTTCGACCGGCGCAGATCCGCTTTAGATCCTCATCTCCAGCCATGGCGATTCCATGACCGATCCGTTTTGCCCCGAATTCTATAGCGTCCCGAATACTGCTGCGGCTTCCACACTCTCCTGCATGAATGGTAAAAGGTATCTGATATCTTCTCGCCATAGCAAAAAAATCTGCAAAACGAGAGGTTGCAAAAGCTTTTTCATCTCCTGCCAGATCACAGGCTACCACGCCTTCCCCTAAAAAAGCTCTGGCTTCTTTCAACATCGCAAGGTTTACATCCATCTCCAGATTTCTCATACCACAGACGATGATCCCTGTGTAAATCCCAAATTGCTTGTAGGCTCTCTCCAATCCCTTCTGCACCGCTTCTAAGACCTGTCGGATGGATAAGCCCTGTCCCGTAGAAAAACTCGGTGCAAACCGCACTTCTAAATATTTTACATTCTCTTCTGCCGCCTGAGCTGCCAGATCAAAAGCTGCCTTTTCCAGTCCATGATAAGTCTGCAAGCACTGGATCGGCAGATCAAAACACTGTAAATACTCTGCCAGACTTTCACAATTCCAAGGTGCACAAAGCCTTTCTTTTAACTGATTATGAGTATATTCCTGTCCCATTTCCCTAAAAAGCTTCCTAACTACCTCCAGTCGCATGGAACCATCTAAATGACAATGGAGTTCGATCTTGGGCATTTCCTTTAAGCTGTTCGTCATATGCACTCCCCCCTTTTCCCTATTGCAACTGCGCCGGCCCAAATCCTAAGGGCAGCAGTTCCTCTAAGGTATATATCTTATATTCTTCTTTTGATCTGCCAAGAATGATCTGAAATTCCGATGGCTTACAAAATTCCATCATAACCTGGCGACACACGCCACAAGGCGGACAAAAATCTAAATATTCTGCCTCCTTGGCTCCCCCTACTATGGCAATCGCCTCAAATTCCCGCTCCCCTTCGCTGACCGCCTTAAAAAAAGCAGTTCTTTCCGCACAGTTCGTTGGAGTATAGGCGGCATTTTCAATATTACATCCTGTATATATCTTCCCACTTTTTGTTAAAAGAGCTGCTCCCACCTGAAATCCGGAATAAGGCGTATATGCCTGCTTCCTGGCGTTAAGTGCCTGCTCTATCAATCTAGCGTAATCCATGTCTGTCACCTGCTTCTTCATAATCTTTTTGTACTTTGCCTGTCATAGCAGCTTTCTCCTCAGGGCTACTTTTTTATATCCTGGCGGATCAACTGCCGTAAGGCTTCCACTGCCGTGGAAATAGCAATTTCTGTATCATGAGCCTGTTTGTTCGGCAGTCCCTTTTTCTCCCGTTCCTGATTGGCTACCACAAGGAAGCAGGAACCAACTCTGACTCGTAAAAAACTTCCCGCAATAAAAAGTGCTGCCGATTCCATTTCTGAAGCCAAACATCCCATGCGGATCCATGCCTGCCATTTGTTCTCCAATTCATAGGAAACCGGCATGATCTCCGGTTCATGCTGTCCAAAAAAGGAGTCTTTGCACTGTACTACTCCTGCATGATAGGAAATCCCCTTCTGTGCCGCTGCCTGAATTAAGGCATTGGTCACTGTAATATCTGCTACAGCCGGATATTCGATAGGAGCATATTCCCGGCTTGTCCCTTCCATTCTAACTGCACCTGTAGCTATGACTACATCGCCTCCACAGACTTCTTCCTGCATACCTCCACAAGTTCCCACCCGGATAAAGGTATGAGCTCCGGCTTTTGAGAGTTCTTCTATGGCAATGGCGGCTGAAGGTCCTCCGATCCCTGTGGATGTCACGCTGACCTTTACTCCATCTAAAGTTCCTGTATAAGTCACATATTCCCGGCTATCTGCCACTAAGACCGGATTCTCAAAATGTTCAGCGATCTTCGCGCACCGCTTTGGATCCCCCGGCAGAATGACATATTGTCCAATGTCTTCCGGTCCAATCCCTGTATGATACTGTTTGCCGGAGCCTTCTGTATAATCAACCATGAATTTCCCCTCCTATATGTACCTTCTGACTGCATCTATCTCTGGCAATCCCTCTATCTATTTCGTTTCTTTTTCCGCTAGTTTTCTCTTACTTTCAGTTTAGTCTTTTTCTGGGAAATGAGCAAGGTTTTTCCCCTTTTTTTCATGAAATTTGCGTATTTACGGTCAAAAAAAGTCAGGGGCAGAAAATTCATGGCATTTTACTGATCTGCCCCCGTCAGCACCAAGGCTAGAATGTCCGCTAAAGGCTCCATGGCATTTTTCGCTTCCTGTAAGGTGTTATTCTGGGCTCCCACCTCCACCAACATGGATTTTGGGCAAAAATGCATATTATATCGATACCCTTTCAGGTATATACGACGAGTCAGACCTGGATAATACTCTGTGGCTGCCAGTTGCATTTGAAAGGAAAATGCCAAATTATCTTCCAGATACTGATTTGGCAGATTTTTTAATTCTCCTGCAGTGGTGGTTCTGCTCAGACCGTTAAAAAACATGATCTGTGCCATTTTTTTCCCATTGATCTCTGTTGTAAGATGGGTACTTTCCGGCACTCCATCTCTATGTAAGTCTATTACCACCTGAATAGATGGATATTCTTCTAAGATTTCCTTAATGGCTGGTGCTGCATTGGAATAAGCATGATCCCTGTCCCCTATATCATAACAACCTCTGTGGTGTAGAACAGTAAACCCGTACTTTTCTGTAAGCAGCTCTGTCAGATAATCCCCAACACCTACTACCGTGGTGGAAAGGTCTCCTGATACAGAATCCGCATAGCCTTCCTGGGAATGGGTGTGATAGATCAAAATAACCGGATCTTCCCCCTGTTTTGTGATAGTCATGTCCTTTCCCAAAAGAGTTTCCACATTCAACTGGCTACTCCCTATAGTCGTACTGCTGTCTATCTGATAAAATTTCTGTCTTAGATAATCAAAATCCTGCAGTTTTGTCCGATTGATCTCCACCTGTTTTACTAACCCCAAACTGTTTGCAGACAGATTCTTAGAAGTTTCCTGGGTCAAGCTTTCCTGTCCACTTTTCTCTGATGAACTTCCGTCATTTTCTGTTGATCCTCCATTTCCTGAAACTGTCCCTTCTCCTGCGCTGCCGTCACTTCCGGAACCGTTCCCATTTTCTGCCCCACTCTCGGAACCTGTCTTATCCCCGCCATCAGAATCTCCTTCCTCAGAATTTAAATCCCCTTTTAAGTTTTTCTTTGCCTTATTATTTTCTGCAAGAACCTGTTCCTGCCTTGCCTGATAATTTTCCTCCTCTGCTGCTGCAAGCTGAGATAGCTCTTCTCCATTTCCAGCTTCATACCATAGCTGTTTGCTGTGGTACGCATAGGCAGGGAGCATGGTCTGGGTAAAGTCTGCCCAGGCTCTGTTTTCATTTCCAGATTCCATATATACAAGCTGTGGAAAGACACATTCTACGATCTGATTATAAAAACCTAAAGTCAGATTTAACTTTAATCCCGGAAGAAGGTTCTGCCCCCAGAAGTAAATGATACTGATCACGAGGACTCCCGGCACCAGCGAGAACATAAAAAGTGATCTTGTTTTTTGTCTTCTCTGCCTATTGCGCAAAAAAACACCGCCCTTTCAAGGCATTATATGTGTTCTTTTTCTTCCCTATTCCCTAAAAATGCAATATGCAGTGCTTCCGATATAAGAAAGCTGACCTGTTTTACGGAATCGTCGATATTTTTTGGTGTTACGAACATCCCATAGAGTTTTGGGGATAAAAGTTCCTCTGGCAATTCCTCTACATATTCTGACATGGCATCCATGACGATGGTTGCTGCATCAACTACGGTCGGGACTCCAATAGAGACTACCGGAACTCCGAGGCTTTCTTTATTTAAAGCATTTCTGTGATTCCCCACGCCACTTCCCGGTGTGATCCCAGTATTGGTTAACTGAATGGTTCGTCCTAATCTTTTCGTGCTTCTTGCCGCTAACGCATCAACCGTCACTACCAGATCCGGCCGGGTCTCACTTACGATCCCTTTTAAGATCTCTACACACTCCATTCCCGTCTGCCCCATGACTCCTGGTGCAATGGCACTGATCCTACAGGTATTGGCATCTCCAAAGGCGTATTTTCCATATTCCCGGATGATATGTCTTGTTACATACAGATTATCCACTACTTTCGGACCTAAAGCATCTGGTGTTACTTCTCGATTCCCCAAGCCTACGATCAGGATATTCCATGGTCTATCTACGGTATTCTCCCAAGGCAGCAACATGGTGATCCGTTTTGCCAGTTCTTCTGCAATGTCCCTGTGATAACTTCCATCCTCTTCTTCCATTTGCGGTGCTTCGATGGTGATATAAGTTCCTTTGGGTTTCCCCATGGTCTTTGCGGCATTTTCCGTATCAATCTGTACCGTAGTGACTTTTATGTCCCCACTCATCTGTTCTTCATCCCGGTATAATCCCCGAATGGAACTTCCAGCCTTTTCACATCGCTCCTGTGTTTCTAATGCCAGATCCGTCCGAATCAGATATCTGCTTTCTTTCACCTGTTTTATCCCCCTTGACTGTTTTTACCTCTTATCCTATTATAATAGGCGCAGGTTTTCATATTGTGCATATATTTTTTGCAAAAAATTTCAATTTATGTATTGACACAGAGGAAAGGTTGACATATTATATTCTAGTATGTTTACATTAAATCGTCCGTGTCAGTTTTAATGTAAGAAAAAAAGTACTTATGATGATAATTTCAAATTTTTGGAGGTGTACCAAATGGCTAACATTAAATCTGCTAAGAAAAGAATTTTAGTAAATCAGACAAAGGCTGCTAGAAATAAAGCAATCAGATCTGAAGTTAAAACATCTATTAAGAAAGTTGAAGCTGCTGTTGCTGCTAACGATAAGGCTGCTGCTACTGCAGAATTAAAGAACGCAACTTCTGTTATCGAAGCTGCTGCTTCTAAAGGTGTTTACCACAAAAACAATGCAGGCAGAAAAGTTTCCCGTTTATCTAAACTGGTTAACAGCATTGCATAATTAATTTGAATTTAATCACCCTATATATAAAAAACCACCAGTACCCGTCATGCTGGTGGTTTTTTTGAGCTTCCATCCCCGTTACTTGCGAAGATAGAAGCTCATTTTTATTTACTATATTCGATCAAAAACAATTCCACTGCCATCTGATCGTTCATTTTCCCCGTCTTTACCGCTTCTTCATAGCTTCCGCCCTGCTCTAGCGCCCCCTTCAACTGCTCTACAGAATAGGATCTTGACTGCGACTGGTATTTCTTGACTGCCCACTCTGGACATCCTGCTTTTGAAGCAATATCTTTATTTCCAAAGCCTTTGTTCGTCATGACCTTCACAGTAAGAAGGATCTGGAACTGTCTGGTGATCAAAAACAGGATTCTCATTGGCGGTTCTTTTAACGCTAAAAGGTCATAATACAGCTCCAAGGCTTTTTTCTGCTGATGGGTGGAAATGGCGTCCACCATCTCAAAGATCTTATTGCTGATCTGCTCTGTGGTAACTGCCTCTACATCTGCCGGTTCAATGATCTCCTTATCCAGACAGTAACAGATGAGCTTTTCCAGCTCCTTATCAATATTCTCCATATCTGTGCCCGTCTTCTGGATAAACAGGTTATACGCGTCTCTGGTTATATTTTTTCCTTCTTTTTTGATCCTGCCTCCCACCCAGCGGGATAAGATCTCATCAGTCTGTTGCTTAAACTCTACTGCATTGCCCATCTTGGTAAGTGCCTTATAGAGCTTAGACCGCTTATCAACTTCCTTCTCCACGAAAAGAAACCTAGTTGTCTCCGGCACCTCTGCAAAATACTCAGCCAGTTCCTCCGGGGATTTCTTAAAAAATCCGCTGTCTTCGATCAATATCAGCCTACTGTCTGCGAAAAATGGCAAAGTCTCTGCCAGATCAATGATCTCTTTGGGATTGATCCCATCCCCGGAAAAAGCTGTAAAATTCATGGTATCTCCTTCCGGAACCGCTGCTTTTACGATCTTGTCCCGATACTGGCGGATCAAGTACTGTTCTTCCCCGTAGAGAAGATAGGCGTGTTTTAAATCTCCTGCTTTAATGTCATTATCTATTGTCTTCATTCAGATATCTATACTCCGATCTTTTTACTCAGATGAGTTCTATTATAGCATAGGATTGGGGAAAGTGGGATTGATTTTGTGGTTGATTTTTCGCAATTACTTCAATATTTTTGTTGACATTACTGTACCTTTTAGATAATATTTGAGTAGAAGCGAGTTTTGCGACCGTACGGCTATTGCCCAGGCGGTGTGCTTGCTTCTTTTTTTGTTCTCAAAATGTCATATAAATATAAACGTCCATCCTGATCGTGTCGTATCAAAATTCTAGCGGTGAAAATATTATATCTTTCTAAGCCGCCTGCATCATTATATACTGGCAATGCAAATCTTGTATCATATCGATACCATCCGTACTTTGCTTTATTTCCGTGTTTTTTATGAAAATCTTCCGAACATCTTTCATTTGTAGCAATTTGTATCAATTCTTTGATTGCCTGCGCTGCATTAGCCTTTGCTTTTGCATTTGCTCCTTTCAATGATTTTGCATCCTCTGAATGAGCAAATTCTCCCGGAAAATCTCCCCCAATATAAATTTTCTTTGATGTTTCCAGAATTTCATAACAATTTCCAACATATTCTTTTAAGTATTCTTCCACCTCCTTCCATGCTATTTCACGTCTTCCCTTAAACCGAATATCATTCACAAGCACTAGACTTTTTCCCTCTGCATCTTTTATGATCTCAATATTTCCATTATTATTCTCTAAATTCATAATCATTCATCCTCCCTTATATATTGCCAGATCTCTACTTTATCCTTCTTCATCTCAATCGTCACCTGCCCTCTCTCCATCGTGTAAAAGATCTCACATCCAGCCTCTTCCATATGTAACACCGCTTCTGCCCCCGGATGACCATAAGAATTATCCTCTCCACAGGAAATTACTGCGATCTTCGGTGATAAATGATCTAAGAATTCACTGGAATTGGAGTTGTTAGAACCATGGTGCGCCGCCTTATAGAAGTCAATCTCGCCTATCTCCCATTGTTTTAAGATCTGTTTTTCTTCCGTCTTAGAAATATCTCCGGTAAACAGCCCCAGAAAGTCACCACTCTTCCAAAGAAGTACCATGGAAAGAGCATTCCTGTCGGTGCTTTCGGAGGCAGAAACGCTTCCTGTGCTTTCAGTGGCAGAAACGCTTCCTGTGCTTTCGGTGGCAAAAACATCTCCTGTGTTCTCTTCTCTAGAAGCCGCCGGGTAAAGACAAGTCATAGTCTCCTGCCCCATGACCAGGCTATCTTCTGAATTCATATACAAAATATGACAACTAGCCTCTTCTGCCAGTCCAGCCAGGCTCTCCCAAGTTTCGTCCCTTGGGACTTTTGCGGAAAATACCAAATTCTCGATAGAATAACCGCTTTCTATCACTTCCATCAAACCGCTAATATGATCATTGTCTGCATGAGAGACAAACCAATAATCAATCTGTCGGATCCCTTTTGACTTCAGAAATGGCAGGATCCGATAAGTGCCCACCTGCTTCACATCGGTACTTCCTCCATCAATGAACATAGAAACACCACTATTGGAGCGAATAAAGATTCCATCCCCCTGTCCCACATCTAATACAGAAATTTCCGGATGCACTGTAGAAATCCCAAATAGACAAAAAGAAACCGCCAGCCCATCTGCTATAGCAATAAAAAATTTCTTTTTTCCGTTGTACCAGAAAAATATGCCAGCTGCCAAAAGCAGATAGTACACCACAATCTCCCAAGCTTCGGGCTTACCTGTGATCCATTGGGAAAAAGGCAGATTCAGCGTAAGGCTACAGCACCTTTCATATAGCCATAGAATCCCTTTACAGGGCAATAGGATAAGTTTGGAGGGAAATGTAAAGAAAAGGCCAATGACAGCTCCAAGGGCTCCTATAGGCAACAGATAAGCCATAAAGGGCAATAGAAAGACATTTAGAAATATGGAATAGATCGGCACCTCAAAATAGTGATAGGCAGTAAGGGGTAACGTCCCTAGTTGAATAAAGCTGCTTAGGATAAAACTCTCCAGAAGCCGCTGCCAGAAACTGTTCCCCTGCTTGGAGACTACACCCTGCTTGGAGACCTTACCCTGCTTGGAGACTGCGCCCTGCTTCGAGACTGCACCCTGCTCTTGGGAAATCCCCATCACCTCATGCTTCCACTTTACTTCGTTGACAATCCCAATGGAAAGAACTGCCACCACTGAAAACTGAAATCCTGCATAGCCCATAAACCCGGGATTGTCCCATAAAAGAAGCAACGACACAGCCCCTAAGCTGTTCAAAAGATCTGAGCTTCTGCCTACAACCGCGCCTATGATCGTGATAAGGAACATGCCCACTGCTCTCTGGGTGGAGACACTGTTTCCCGTCATAGTGGCATAGCAAATGAGAAAACCAAAGGACAGAATTCCAGTACTTAAATAGCTCATGCCCCGCTTTCGCAAAAATCCATAGATTCCCGAAGCAAAGATAGAAATATGTAAGGCAGAGATTGCCAGCACATGAGAAATTCCCGCGTCCTGATAGGTTTCTTTTACTTCTTTGTCCAGAGCACTTTTGTCCCCCAAAACCATCCCTGCCAAGACACCGCCTTCTTTTTCTCCCATCCCCGCTAAGATCGAAGTTCTCAGCCGCTCTCTCAGCTGATATAGCCACTCCTGCCAGGAAAATTCCGGTAAAATGCTTCTCTGGACGTCTAATTTTTCCACCGCAAAATCAATTTTCTGGCTGGCATAAAAGGCTCTTGCGTAGAAATTGCCCTCATTTCTGGCCTCATCAAAAAGAGATACGGTAGCTTCTGCAATTATCGTTGTTCCAATTGGGTATAAATCCTGAGACATGTACGCGATCACCTGATTACAGGGAATCGCCTGACCATCTGATTGGATATATGTGTTTTTTAGATAATAATAGATCTGATACGTTTTTTGTTCTTTGTAATAAATCTCTCCCTGGATGGTAATCCCCTGTCCATCCTGTAAATTTAGCAGATATCTGCTCCGAAACGCCTCTTCCTGGGCGTATTTTTCTTTCCCTGCCAGAAAAAGCAGACAAAACATAGCTACTATTACCAGTATGCTTCCTGCCTGCTTTTTCTTAAGATAAGGAAAAAGACCATAAACTAAGAGTCCTCCCTGGATCAAGATCCAGAAAATCCCTCCATAAGTCTCATGACAGATTCCTGCTAAAAAGACGCATGCCGCAATAAGCAATGGTCTTTTTCTCATGATATCTCCTTTACTGTGTATCCTGCTCTTTCACATTTTCTTCCATATAAGACAGATCCATCTCATATAAAACAGAAAGATCGCAGACATAGCGAAGTTGTCCTGTGGTATTTCCATTAATAGAGATCTGAACCCACTCCACATTGGAAAGTTCACAAAGGGAATTCACAATGGAATACAAAAGAACAGTCTCGGAAATGCCTGTATCCTGATTCTGGAAGGTATTATCCAGATTGATATAACAAACTCCGTCTACCACGGAACTGGTGATGAGCTTGGTTTCTGCCGGAATACTTGCCTGATGACCACTTTCTTTCGGCCCCTCTATAAGCTGTTCCATGACCAGCTTCTCCATGGATATATTTGAACTATGATGAACCTCTCTTGTCTCTTTTACAAGGGCAGTTCCATCACTATTTGCAAAATATAAGGTTAAAGTTGTCACAATACTGGAATTGATCTGTTTTCCTGGATTCTCCACGAAACTCTCACTATTCATGCTACCCACAACATTCCCCATAGCATCTAGTAATGGCTCCGATTGTACCGTAAAGAGCACATAACTGATACCCGGGATCCCTAAAAGGCTCCTAGCTATTGCTGCTCTTACCAATACTTCTTCTGATGGTGTTAATTTTGAATAATTCTCCGAAAAATCCACAGTAAGCTGATATCCGGACATGGAATAGTTTAAGATCTCCACGTCAGACGATAAAGCATACCGAAGATCAGAAGAATCCGGCTGAGTCTGTAACTGCTCAATAACTTCTTCAATCTGTTCTTCCAGAGTCTCTGATTGAAGTTCATAATCCTCCGGAACGATCTTGGTCATCTCCCGATTTAGATAGTATATAGTAGTGTCTCCTGTCTGTGTCTCCTTTTGGCAGCCTGTGCACAGGCACAGCAGAAAACAAAATATTAAAACAAGGCTTATTTTTTTATTCATATTCCGCTCCTATGCGATATAGTTTAATGGCACTCGAACATCAAAGGTTGTTCCCTCTCCCAACACACTATGGGCTTTGATAGCTCCACGATGCATCAGGATACAGTTTCTGGTAATTGCCAGACCAAGACCGGTTCCACCGATCTCTCTGGAATGGGATTTATCCACCCGATAAAAACGCTCGTAGATCTGATCCAGACAATCCTCTGGAATTCCAATACCAGAATCCTCAACTTTAATATAGAAATACTGATGATCTGCGTTTAAGGTAACATGTACCCAGCCTTCACCATCGGTACGATTATACTTAATTCCGTTCTCCACCAGATTGGTAATTGCCAATGTCATCTTCACATCATCAATCTCTGCAGTTACCGGACGGAAGCTTTCTAATACCAGCTCCACTTTCTGCCTGTCAGCGATTGGCTGCAGTCTCTTTAAGATCTGTTCGATCAGCTCGTTTAAGTTCACGGTAGAGATGTTCAGATCTGCCGCTGACTTATCCATTTTTACAAGGGATAACAGATCATTAATGATCTTAGTCTCTCGCTCGATCTCATTGGTAATATCCTCCATGAATTCCTGATACAATTCTTTTGGGGCATCCGGCATACTATTAATGGAATCTGCCAGCACCTTCATAGAAGTTAAAGGTGTCTTTAATTCATGGGACACGTTAGAAACGAATTCCTGTCTGGATTCGTCCATGACTTTCATCTGGCTCCGCATATCATTGATACGTCCGCAGATCTCTGCTGTCTCAGAATAATCATTGATCTCCAAGCTGTCATTTCCATATCCTGTCTGGATCTCTTTGATCTCTTCTGACATCCGGTGGAATGGTTTTACTAACTTGATGGCACATAAGATTCCAACAAAGACAGCTGTAAACCCAACTACAATTTCCAAAATAATAGCAATTTTCTGCAGATAATCATAATTTAATGCAATATTATCCGTAGAAACGCTGATCAGGAGAACTCCCTGTACTTCGCCGTCGTCATCTGATGGATCCACGATAGGAATCGCCATTTCAATATAGAGGTTTTCAGAATCATATTTTACGATCTGCTCCCCCTTAAGACTCTTCAGTACCTCTTCGGAAATGATGGTCTTATGGTAATCCAGATTATAGGTATCATAAATAATGCGAAATGCCTTATCTACGATCATGACCCTGCCATCATAAATCGTGGTCAGCATATTCATGCGGGTACGGATCGTCTCGGACTGACCACTTCCGCCTGTCATATATTCACTTACTGCGATCTGATTGGAAATGATCTGAGCCTGCGTCAAGACCTCACTCTGTCTGATGGATAAAGCTCTAGACTCATAAGAATTCAGAATACCGGCACGGATGACGTTTCCCGGAATGACCGCCATCGCAATGACCAGTATGATCAAACGAAATTTTAAACTTTTAAGAAAATCCAAAAACTTTACATTCTTCTGCATGTATGTTCTTCCTTACTTCTGGCTATAAAAATATCCTACACCCCATTTGGTATGAATGAATTTCGGTTCGCTTGGATTGCTCTCTACTTTCTCACGAAGACGTCGAACGTGTACATCCACTGTACGTACATCTCCCGGATATTCATATCCCCACACAAGATTCAAAAGATCTTCTCTGCTATATACTTTGTTCTCATTTTTCACTAACAGTTCTAACAGATCGAACTCTTTTGCTGTAAGATTGATCTCTTTTCCTTTAATGTAGAGTCTTCTGCTGTCACATTCCATCTTCAGGTCTCCCTGTTCAATAACAGAAGTATTCCTCTCCCGTGGATTGGAATTCTGAGTTCTTCGCATAATAGCTTTGATCCTGGCTTTTACCTCCAGAATATTAAATGGCTTTGTAATATAATCATCTGCGCCATACTCCAATCCCAGGATCTTATCCATATCGTCGCCTTTTGCAGTAAGCATTACGATCGGCATATCAGAAAATTCCCGGATTGCCTGACATACTTCAAAACCATCCATTTTCGGAAGCATAACATCCAAGAGGATCATATCATAGGTATTCTCCTGAGCCATACGGAACGCTTCTTCACCATCATAAGCACAGTCCACTTCCATTCCGTCCTGCTCCAGACTAAAACGAATTCCTTTTACGATTAACTTTTCATCATCAACCACCAGAACTTTTTTTGCCATTCTCACACCTCAATCTACCCTAATATAATCCTTGATCTTGCTATACATTGCTTCTTTGATGCCAGGAACATTCATAATATCCTCTGTGGAAGAAAATTCTCCGTGCTCTTCTCGATAGGAAAGAATCTGCAGAGCTTTGGATTCTCCAATTCCCGGCAATCCCATCAACTGTTCCTTTGACGCCGTATTAATATTGATCCGTCCATCTTCGCTGTCCTGTGAACTTGCCTTAACCTCCGGATCCTCCACATCCTCATCTATCCGAGGAACATAGATCATCTCTCCGTCATTTAAGACCATTGCCTGATTCCAGTAATCCGTTCTGGCGTCTTCTAAAAATCCGCCAGCCGCCTCAATAGCCTCCCAGACTCTCGCGCCTTCCTTAAACGAAAAAACGCTCGGGGTTCTTACTGCTCCACAGACATAAACATACAGAAGCTTCTCTTCTGACTCTGTTTCCAGCTGTACCTCCAAAATATCTTCCGTACTTTCTGTCCTCTCTGTGGACAAATATACCTGACTTTGACTGGCACAGCCGGTACAGAGCAATAAAGCTCCTGTTATCAATAACCAAACAAATTTCATGTTCTACTCCTTCCTGGGAATAAAAGGAGTTCAATGTTTAGCATATATTCTAGCTAAATATTACGAATATTACAAGAGTATTTCAAAAATATTTCTAGAAATTTTAGACAAAAATCCCAGTTTTTTACTGTTCGACCTCATTTAAAGCCATTTCCAGCTTCTCGATCATCTCATCTACATGCTTTTTCTCAATGACAAGAGGTGGAACCATTCGGATCACATCACTGCCGGCTGTAATGACAATAAGACCTTTTTCCAAAGCTTTGGCAGAAACTTTACCCACTGGTAAAGTGCAGACAAGTCCCTGCATAAATCCTTTTCCTCTACGAGCGGTCAAGCAGTCATATTTTGCAACCAACGCTTCTAATTTCTCTTCCAGATATGGAGCAACCTCGTTCACATGATCTAAGATGTTCATCTCATCATAGATATCAAATACTGCAGAAACTGCCGCTCCTACAAATGGATTACCACCGTAAGTAGTGCCATGATCCCCTGGACATAAAGACTGATCTGCCACTTTCTGAGTCATAAGGAATGCACCTACCGGTACGCCACAACCAAGGGCTTTGGCAGTAGTCATAATGTCTGGCTTCACTGGATAATCCTGCCAAGCAAACATCTTTCCGGTTCTTCCCATTCCGCACTGGATCTCATCTAAAATAAGAAGGATATCGTGCTCATCACAGAGTTTTCTTACTCCTGTCAGGAAGCTTTCCTCAGCCGGATAAATGCCGCCCTCTCCCTGAATAGTCTCCATAATGATGGCACAGGTCTTTTCATTAATTAATGCCTCTACACTTGCAAGATCATTGTACTCTGCAAAACGTACCCCTGGCATTAATGGCTCAAAAGGCTCCTGATAGTGAGCATTTCCAGTAACTGCCAAAGCTCCAAGACTTCTTCCATGGAAAGAATGGTTCATAGCAATGATCTCATGTCCTGCATGACCATCTCTTGTGTATGCATATTTCTTAGCAGCCTTAATAGCTCCTTCGATCGCTTCTGTTCCACTGTTTGTAAAGAAGATACGATCCATTCCGCTGGCTTTTAATGCTTTCTCGGCAGCATCAATAGTTGGAACACTGTAGTACAGATTAGATGTATGAGTCAATTTATCAATCTGATCTTTTAAAGCCTGATTTAATTTCTCATTTCCGTATCCTAAAGAACATACAGCGATTCCTGCCGCAAAGTCTAAATATTCTTTTCCATCTGTGTCATAGAGATAAACACCCTCTCCATGATCTAATACTAAGGAAAAACGGTTATATGTATGAAGCAGATTTGCTTCTGCGTTATCAATATAATTTTGTTTATTCATGATAGAATTTTGTCTCCTTATCTCCTAAGATTGCAGTACCAATACCTTTGTTTGTAAAGATTTCCAAAAGCAGGCAGTGTGCGATCCTGCCATCTAAGATATGTACTCTTGAAACACCATTTTCAATAGCTTCAATACAGTTATTTAATTTTGGAAGCATACCGCCTCCGATATAACCATCGCCGATAAGGTTTTTCGCCTCTGAGATCGTAAGCTCAGAGATTAAAGTGCTCTTATCAGAAGGATCCTTATATACACCTTCAATATCTGTTAAAAATGCTAATTTTTCTGCAGAAACAGCTCTTGCAATGGCGCAGGCAGCATCATCTGCATTAATATTATAAGATTCAAATTTATCATCCATTCCAATTGGACATACGATCGGAAGAAAATCCTTCTCTAACAGGTCGTGTAATACCTTTGGATTGACCTCTGTGATCTCACCTACGTAACCGATATCCTGTCCCTGGGATAATTTCTTCTCTACTTTCAAAAGTCCGCCGTCTTTTCCACTGATACCAACTGCATTGACTCCTAACTCCTGAACCATCTGTACCAGAGATTTGTTTACTTTATTTAATACCATCTCTGCGATCTCCATGGTTGCAGCGTCTGTTTTACGAAGACCATTGATAAATTCCGGTTCCATTCCAGCTTTTTCTACCCATTTGCTGATCTCCTTACCACCGCCATGTACGATGATCGGTTTGAAACCTACTAATTTTAATAAGGTAACATCCTGAATGACCTGTCTCTTTAAATCCTCATCCACCATGGCAGATCCGCCGTATTTTACAACGATGATCTTACGGTTAAAATGCTGGATATAAGGCAGCGCCTCTACCAGTACCTGTGCTTTTTCCATTACTAATTCCATATTCTGTTCACTCATGATCTAATCTCCTCTATTTGTTAAATTCTGTAATATTATCTTCATTTAAAGTAAAATCATAATAATTCAAGTCTTCCCGGAAAGTCCAGCCTTCTTCTTTCCAGAAGTGGTTGCCGATCTCATTGGATTTAAAGGCGATCAAAGATACCTTATTGATCTGTTCCTTCTGCAACGCTCTCATACAGGCAACTGCCATTGTTTTCCCAATGCCCTGCTTGCGATAATCCTCATGGACGCATACATGATAGAAACACCCTCGTCTTCCATCATGACCGCATAAAATGGAACCTACAATATGTCCGTCTGCCACAGCTACCATGCTAGTGGTAGGATTTCTCTTAAGGAAACGCTCCACTCCTTCTTTGGAGTCATCAATGGAACGGATTCCAAATCCATGAATTCCCATCCAGAGCTCGTATATCTGTTCATAATCTTCCAGAGTCATGATCCGTACTTCAAAATTACTCATAATAAGCCTCTTTCATCTATTCAAATGTGCCTTTTAAACACCACTCTATATAATATAGTATAACTTTTTGTCCTCGTAAAGAGAAAAAATGTTTTTCTTTTTTTATGCTTATGCATAATTATACATCAATGCATTTATTTATGCAATAGTGATTTTCCCTGTTTTATGCAAAAATGTGACTATTTTTATGCATTTTTATTTAAGGAATATGTATATTTTTTCACTTGCGTTCCTGACGGGATTGTTGTATATTATCTTTAGCATGTGATTCCGGGGCATTTCCCGGTTCAAATATTACATAAGAAAGGATATGTGTTATGAAAGAAAAAGTTGTTTTAGCTTACTCTGGCGGACTTGACACTACCGCGATTATTCCTTGGTTAAAGGAAAACTATGATTATGATGTAGTCTGCTGCTGTATCAACTGCGGACAGGGAGAAGAATTAGACGGACTGGATGAAAGAGCAAAATTATCCGGTGCTTCTAAATTATACATTGAAGACATTACTGATGAATTCTGTGATGATTATATCGTTCCATGTGTACAGGCTGGTGCTGTATACGAGAACAAATACTTACTGGGAACTTCCATGGCTCGTCCAGGAATCGCTAAGAAATTAGTTGAGATCGCTAGAAAAGAAGGCGCTGTTGCCATCTGCCACGGTGCTACCGGTAAAGGAAATGATCAGATCCGTTTTGAGTTAGGAATCAAAGCTTTAGCTCCAGATCTGAAAGTGATCGCTCCTTGGAGACAGGACAACTGGAAACTCCAGTCTCGTGAAGATGAGATCGAATACTGCCGTGCTCACGGAATCGATCTTCCATTCTCTGTTGACCAGAGCTATAGCCGTGACCGTAACTTATGGCACATCAGCCATGAAGGTCTTGAATTAGAAGATCCAGCTAACGAACCAAACTACGATCACCTTTTAGTTCTTGGTGTTTCTCCTGAGAAAGCTCCAGACGAAGGCGAATATGTTACTATGACTTTTGAAAAAGGTGTTCCAAAGACTGTTAACGGAAAAGAAATGAAAGTTTCTGATATCATCCGTGAATTAAACCGTCTCGGCGGAAAACATGGTATCGGTATCGTTGATATCGTTGAGAACCGTGTTGTTGGTATGAAATCCCGTGGTGTATATGAGACTCCTGGCGGAACTATCCTTATGGAAGCTCATGATCAGTTAGAAGAACTGGTTCTTGATCGTGCTACTATGGAAGTTAAGAAAGATATGGGCAACAAGATGGCTCAGGTCGTTTACGAAGGAAAATGGTTCACACCACTTCGCGAAGCAATCCAGGCATTTGTAGAGTCTACTCAGGAATATGTAACCGGAGAAGTTAAATTTAAATTATACAAAGGCAATATCATCAAAGCTGGTACTACTTCTCCATACTCTCTGTATAGCGAATCCTTAGCAAGCTTTACAACTGGTGACTTATATGACCACCATGATGCAGATGGATTCATTACTTTATTCGGACTTCCACTGAAAGTTCGTGCTATGAAAATGCAGGAAGTAAAGAACAACAATAAATAATAGCGAGCTGCGCATAAAAAGGAAGTCAGGCATTTGCCTGACTTCCTTTTATATTCGGGAAACTCTGATGTTTCCTTTATGCTTTGTTGTTCTTAATTGCTGCTATAATTTCTTCCTTGAGTTCTAATGCCTTATCCTTAGTTGCTCTCTTAGCAGTCTTAGAAAGGATGACTGCTGAAAGGAAACGAGACGCCTGCTCTAATTTTCCCAAGTTAAAGGCCACGGTAGCAATGAGATAATCTAAGGTCTCCTGATCCATTCCGCAGATTGGATAGGTTTCTTTTGTGATCGCTAACTGTAATCCTTCATATGCCTCGGTATAGTATTCCATCTCTTCTTCCTTCAGCTTGCTTACATCAGCTTCCGGATCTTTTGCAAGGATGTCCTCGATCATTCCTCTGTATAACCAGGAGATCTTAAGACAGGTATAGGCTTTTTCACTGACTGCAGCTCGTTTTACTACAGTACAGAGTAATGCCAGCTTATGCTGCTCAATGGCATACTCATAAGAATAAGTCGTATCTACGGTATCTTCTACTCCTGCGTCTTTTCCGGCGAATTTTACACAAATCTGGTCTCTTACTAGCTTCGCCTGTGCTAAGGAAAGTCCTTCAAATCCTCTGGAAATAGAAGCATAACCACATTTTGGGCAGCTCACCACATCATATTTCAAAGTATCAATATGAGAAAAACGAGGTCTTAGATCTCTGTCTGCTCCAATTCTTCTAGCCCTTCCGGTCTTAATGAATTGAGAACGGAATTTCAGATCACAAACTGGACATTTTACATATTTTAAAACCAGAAATTCTTTCTCTTCCGGCGGTTTTACTTCCGCCTTAACTACTTCTACCTTCTCTTCTTCCTTCTCTGACTTTGGCTCTTCATAAATATCTTCTACATCTTTGATATTAAAACCAAATTTCTCTAATCCTGAAAATAAACCCATAATTTCCCCCCTACGCCGGATTTGTCGGCAATTTAAATGAACTCTTTAATGAAACGATCCTGTTGAACACTGGTGCTCCCGGTTTAGAATCCTTACAATCAACACAGAAAAATCCCTGACGTACAAACTGGAAGCTTTCGTATTCTTTGGCTTCCATTAAGGATGGCTCTACAACACAGTTCTCCAATACAGTCAATGAATTTGGATTCAGATTCAGGCTTCCATCTTCATTATAAACACCTAATTCTTCGTTTACGATGTTCTCATAAAGACGAACTGTCACCTGCTTACCATATTCTGCGGATACCCAATGAATGGTTCCTTTGACCTTACGTCCATCCGGGCTGTTTCCACCTTTGGAAGCTGGATCATAAGTACAATGGATCTCTGTGATCTTACCATTCTCATCCTTTACAAAGCTCTCACATTTTACAAAATAAGCGTTCATGAGACGAACTTCATTACCTGGGAACATACGGAAGTATTTCTTAGGTGGTTCCTCCATGAAATCCTCTCTCTCAATGTAAAGTTCTCTTGTAAATGGAACCTCTCTACTTCCAAGTTCCGGATTCTCCAAATTATTATCTACAGTCAGGTATTCAACCTGTCCTTCCGGATAGTTATCAATCACTACTTTTACAGGATCTAAGATTGCCATGACTCTAGGACGTTTCATCTTCAGATCCTCACGGATACAATACTCTAACATGGCATAATCTACAGAGCTGTTTGCCTTAGAAACACCACAGAGTTCTACGAAATTCTGGATAGATTCCGGTGTAAATCCTCTTCTTCTTAAGGCTGCGATAGAAACTAATCTTGGGTCATCCCAGCCATCTACGATGCCTTCTTCTACCAGTTTTTTGATATAACGTTTACCAGTAACTACATTTGTCAAATACATCTTTGCAAACTCGATCTGCTTTGGTGTACCTTCTGGTCCTTTCTTATATCCAAGCTCTGTTACTACCCAGTCATAAAGAGGTCTGTGATCCTCGAACTCTAAAGTACAGATAGAATGAGTGATTCCTTCAATGGCGTCTTCGATCGGATGAGCGAAATCGTACATTGGATAAATGCACCATTTGTCTCCTGTATTATGGTGTGTCATATGAGCTACACGATAGATAACCGGATCTCTCATATTGATATTAGAAGATGTCATATCAATTCTGGCACGAAGTACCTTGCTTCCATCTTCAAACTTACCATTCTTCATATCCTCAAACAGTGCCAGGTTCTCTTCTACGGTTCTTGTGGAATATGGATCTTCCTTACCAGGCTCTGTTAAAGTTCCTCTGTATTCACGGATCTCTTCTGCACTTAAGTCAGAAACATATGCTTTTCCTTTTTTGATCAGTTCTACTGCTGATTCATACATCTGGTCAAAATAATCAGAAGCATAGAACAGGCGGTCTTCCCAATCTGCACCTAACCATTTTACATCTGCTTTAATAGACTCTACAAATTCCGTTCTTTCTTTGGTTGGGTTAGTATCATCAAAACGGAAATTGAACTTTCCGCCATATTTTTTTGCTAAACCATAATTTAATAAAATGGATTTAGCGTGTCCAATATGAAGGTATCCGTTCGGTTCCGGTGGAAAACGTGTGGTGACAGTCTCACAATGCCCCTCGCTTAAATCTTTCTCAATGATCTGTTCAATAAAATTTTTGGAAATTGTTTCATTTTCCATTGTATAACTCCTCCTGTCGTTTTTTGCTTTTCTCAAGCAAAAAAGGCTGCTGCCCACGCAACAGCCTTCGTTTCAGCGATATATTTATTATATGTGGCTTTTGGGTCTTTGTCAATTAAAACCTACTTAGGCATAACATGTTCATGAGTAAATAGGTGTTCCTGACAATACTCGTAGTTTCCTGCACATTTCGAACAATAACGGAATACCAGATTCGGATCGTCGTTCTCTGTTCTGCCACAGATGGCACATTTGTGCTTGGTAATACCAGAACCTGGTCTTGGCTGTCTCATCTGCGCCTGGAATTCCCGCTGTCTCTTCTTGTGTTTTCTGGAGATCCGCACTCTTGAAGAGAGAAAGAACAATACCAGGTTCAGCAGTGCAATGATGATCTCTGTGCTGTAAGCAAATCCAAAATACCATGCCCCCAGAGATACCCCCAGCTGGAAATAGGTCACGATCTCATATGCCAGCTCTGCCACATAGATCAGGAGCATCCACTTCATCTTAATTGGCAGGATAAAATACAGATTCACTGTAGCATCCGGCATACAAAGTGCCAATGCCAAAAACAGAGAGAATAAAATGTGATAGGTGGACAGGTATACCGGCATCTTAAAGATCAGATATACTAACAAGCCTCCAATATCACTTAAAAGGATTCCTCCGATAAAATAGATATTCATCTTAAACGGGCCAAAAAAGCTTTCCAGTGACCGTCCCATAGGGATCAGACAGAGCAAAAACAACATAGTAAAGAACACTCCGCCTGCTGCCGGTGGAATAAAGATCCAGGTAACTAGCCGCCAGATCTGGCCATGAAGGATCGAACTTGCACTAAAAGTCAGATAGTTGATGAGATCTCCTCCCAGATAAGAAAGCACATAACCAATGGCAATGGCGATCACAAGATATTTATGCAGGGATGGGATGGCGTAACGCCCCCATTTTTTCTCTAATTTATTCATCCAGTTCATTTCACACTGCTCCTTATTTCTTCATTTAAAAAACATTATAATGATTTCCTATAAAATTTGTCAATGAAAGGCGAGATTCTTCATAAATTGTTTAGAAATATGCCAATTGTTTTTTTATAAGTACTAGAGTATAATTACTATAATTGCGCAGTCGCACATTAAAATATGAAGTAATTCATATGATTTCAAAAGAACGGTCGTGTATACACGATTGAATAAACAACTCCCATAGGGAGAAGTATGGAGGAAACAGTCTAATGGAAAATACAACACTACATAAGCTGGGAATCGATATTGGTTCTACCACTGTTAAGGTTGCAGTCCTTGATGATAAGGATAACCTTCTTTTCTCTGATTATGAGCGTCACTTTGCAAATATCCGGGAAACTCTTTCTGACTTAGTACAGAAAGCTTTCAAAGCTCTCGGAAATTTACGCATTGCTCCAATGATCACCGGTTCCGGCGGTCTTACTCTGGCAAAACACTTAGAAGTACCTTTTGTTCAGGAAGTAATCTCCGTTTCCACTGCTCTGCAGCATTATGCACCACAGACCGATGTTGCGATTGAGTTAGGTGGCGAGGATGCGAAGATCATTTATTTTGAAGGCGGTAACGTAGAACAGCGAATGAACGGAATCTGTGCCGGTGGTACCGGTTCTTTTATCGATCAGATGGCTTCTTTGATCCAGACCGACGCTTCCGGTCTGAATGAATACGCAAAAGATTACAAGGCAATTTACCCAATCGCAGCTAGATGTGGTGTTTTTGCTAAAACTGATATCCAGCCACTGATCAACGAAGGTGCTACTAAGGAAGACTTATCTGCATCTATCTTCCAGGCTGTAGTAAACCAGACCATCAGTGGACTTGCCTGTGGTAAGCCAATCCGTGGTCATGTCGCATTCTTAGGTGGACCACTTCACTTCTTATCTGAGTTAAAAGCTGCCTTTATCCGTACCTTAAATCTGGATAAAGAACACGCCATTACCCCGGATAATTCCCACCTTTTTGCGGCGATCGGTTCTGCATTAAATTATAAAGAAGATTCTACAACTACTTTAGAAGACCTGATCAACAAACTCTCTTCCGATATTAAAATGGAATTTGAAGTTGCCCGTATGGAGCCACTTTTCAAAGATCAGGCAGAATACGACGAATTTTCCCATCGTCACGGTCAGAGTCATGTAAAGACTGCTGATCTGGCTACATACGAAGGAAACTGCTACTTAGGAATCGACGCAGGTTCTACTACTACCAAGATCGCTCTGGTATCCGAATCCGGTGATCTGCTCTATTCCTTCTATAGCAACAACAACGGAAGTCCTCTGGCAACCGCTATCCGCTCAATCCAGGAGATCTACTCTAAACTTCCTGCAAAAGCGAACATTGTACACTCCTGTTCTACCGGTTACGGAGAAGCTTTATTAAAAGCAGCTTTAATGTTAGACGAAGGAGAAGTTGAGACCGTTGCTCATTACTATGCCGCTGCTTTCTTTGATCCTAAGGTAGACTGTATCTTAGATATCGGTGGTCAGGATATGAAATGTATCAAGATCAAGAACCAGACCGTTGATTCTGTACAGTTGAACGAGGCCTGCTCTTCCGGTTGTGGATCCTTTATCGAGACCTTTGCAAAATCCTTGAACTTTACCGTACAGGATTTCGCAAAAGAAGCTCTTTTTGCAGAGAATCCGATCGACCTTGGAACCCGTTGTACCGTATTTATGAACTCCAAGGTAAAACAGGCACAGAAAGAAGGCGCTTCCGTAGCAGATATCTCTGCTGGTCTTGCTTATTCCGTAATCAAGAACGCTTTATTTAAGGTTATCAAATTATCTGATGCCAAGGATTTAGGAGAAAA
>JAGAOC010000002.1 GCA_017623935.1 Agathobacter sp.
AGCTATCCCCATAGGATCACTAGCAGTTGTTTCATCATAGAAAGGACTGCAGCCCCAGTGAGTATGATCACAATTGATACTCCATATTCTTCTAAAATCTGCCTCATGCTGCCACCTACCTTACATAACCACTGATCCTATGATCCTGATCTACTTGAAAAAATCCAATCTGTAAGGGAAACTCCAATTCCACTCTCGCATACGCAGATTCCCCTGAATTTGCCGGAATCTCGGCTTCTGAGGCAATCTGACAGTTTGTCCCATCTTCATAAAATAAACAAACGGAAAGGCCATATCCAGCCTGTTTTGCCTTGTCAAAACACTCTTCTATAACTGTATTGGCACAGGCACTATTTTCCAGTTCATCTACAATATTGGCATGGAGATCCTGGGCATTTACTACTATCATAAATGCTGATAAGATTCCAATGGAACTCATCATAAGAAGAAGTACCAAAAATACACCTAAATATCCTTTTATAACCTGACTCATACGCCCCTCCTAAACCATTGCCGACTGTAAAAATACCACCATAAAAACAGCCATATCGATCACTAACTTCACAGAGGCAGTCAATACCGGAGCTAAAAATAGCAGATACATTCCACTATTAGAATCTTTTAACCGGATCCTTTCTCCTGTATCTAACATCTTCTGATTTCTGGCGATCAGTTCGCTGATCTGCTTCTTAGCGTTCCCGCAATTACCCATAGATAAAGAATACAGCATACTCATTGCTGACTGCACCTGAGGAATCTTAAAATCTTGCAAGAACCTCTCATAAGGCTGGGGAGACTCCGGGTTCATTTCCAATGCCTCCACAAGATCCTCTAACTCCTGACTAAGTACTCCTGGTACGTGTTGTCTGGAACTGATAAGTGCCATCTGAACATTTTCTGTCTGCAATAATAACACCAGATCCATAAGCCAATTTGGAAAAGCACAGGATATATTTTTTACCAGGCTCTTCTTTGCCAGGTATCTTCCTACCTTATGCTGGTTCAATAACAGAAGCAGTATAAACAGACCTGCTGCTGCTCCCCAGGAATGACCTGTAATAAACAAAAGAATCTCTACCACAGAAAACCCCAGAGCCAACATAACCGATAATTTCCGTTCTTTTTTCTCATCATATTCCCGATACTGCTTCATTTTTCTTATGTAATAATCTTCCTGCTTCATCATATCCAGTGTCAGATAATCCACTGCCAGATATCCTTGTGCTTTTAACAAGATAATGTCATCTAGACCAATGACCACTACCGTTAAAATCTGAATGATTAGACTCGCACTAATATCCACATCCATGACTGGAAAATGGAGTACCATTCCACAAATCCCTAAGGAAACGATAATGGATAAGATTACTTCTGAAAATTGTTTTTTACGCTCCTGCATCATCTCCAAGGTTCGATTCTCCCAAGCCGTTTTCTCTTCTAACAGTAGATTTACCGGATATTCCACATCTCCACCATAACTTTCTCCATGGAGCATTAATTGATGGATCTGATCCAGTCTTCTGCAAGGATACTGCACCTCTATAATCTTTAGTGAATTCTCCATTAATTCCACATCATCATAGCCCATCTGCATATGCTCTACTGCTCTGCCTACACTTCCTCGCATATCTCCTTCCGGCATAGCCTCCCAGACATCTATCAGTGCCTTGTCGATCTTATGCTCCCGAAGAAAAGCATATAAAATATGCTCCATATAAAAGGATGCCTCGTTAAATCTGTGAAGCTGTTTCTGGTATTCTCTCCATTTCCGGCGATGCACAGGAATCATGATCAGAAAAAATATCCCCAATAACGCCATAGTGATCCAATTGATCTTCAATACCAGATGAAACAGATATAGGATCGCAAATGCTGCAAAATAGACCATACTATCCCTCCTTTCCTGCTAATTCCTGTTCTAACACGTTACAAATAAACGGATTAATGATCTCCGCTCTCTTAAACCGCCCTGAAAGCTGCTCCGGAAGTTTTTTTAACACATAAGCTCCATCCTGTACCATCATAACCGTCTGGTTCTCTCCACCTTCCCGTAAATAAAAGCACACCTGATCGATATAACGATAGACAAGACCATCCTCCCGCTTCTTCTTACGGATCAAGATTCCCACATCCAGTGCCTGATAAATATCGTTCTCCATTCGATCTGCATCCGTCCTGCTTTCCAACATACTTAAAATCCGATCCGGTACGTTCCGCACATCATCTGTATGCAGGGTCGTCATCCCCCGCACTCCCGTCGACCAACTCTCCAGAAGATATTTCACTTCTCTTGACCTTACTTCCGATACAAAGATCCACTTGGGATTCAACCGAAGACTGGATTTGATGGCATCCGAATAAGTAAACGTATCTTCACTGACTTTCATCTCAATACAGTCTTTTCCCGGGTTTGTTCTGGAATAACGAAGCTCCATGGTATCCTCAATGGTAATGACCCTTTCGTTTGCGGGAATATACTGAGAAAAGAACTTAGCGCACTCCGTCTTCCCAACTCCCGGCATCCCGCAAAAGATCAGATTCATTTTCGTGAGAACACAATTGATCAACAAGGAAAGCACTTCTCTGGAACAAAAATTCTCTTCTAATGCTTTTGTGGCGGTCAATCTCACAATAGGAGGCGTTTTTCGGATACTGATACTCCTTCCTGTTCTTGCTACGGATTCATGAAGGATCGTAACCCGAAGTTCCGGCGTTTCAGCCTCTAACTCCGGAAATCTCTTATTGAACTGCCTGCTGACCAGATTGGAGATCCGCTGGGTAAACTGCTCCACAAAAGCTGGGGTAATATGTTCTTTCACATAGGAGGGGCTGACCTGAAACCGCTCATTATAGATATTGGTCAGCCATACCTCGCTTCCATTGTAATCAATGTCTGTAATATCAGGACTTGCGACATATTTCCATAAGGGACCGAAATATTCCTTACCTAACTCCATCAGTCCCTCCTACACTCCGGCATTGACATTCGCTTTCTGAATAAAGCTCTCGATCAGTCCGGAAAATGCCTGTCCTATGATACTGTTACTGTCCGTTCCTACTACAGCTGTAATAACCAAAATAACAGATAAAACTGCTGCAACCGTAATTAAAACTCCACCATACTGCTCAAAAATTTCTTTCATATTGATTCCTTTCTCCGCTTCTTGCGGTACCGGAATAATACTCAAATCATCCTATTCAATTTATTCTCTTGGGAAAATATTAAATATAAGATATGTACTGCGTATTCAATGTTTGCAGAACCACTTGAAAAAAAGATAATTTATATAATACACCTTTTTTTAGATTTGTAAAGCATTTTTTATAAAAAAATTGAGGACATAAAAATTCGGGAGACGAAACGTCTCCCGATTATGTACACATATTAATACATCTGTCTTGATGTGATCTGTTCCAGATTCTGAACCATCTTCGTGTTCTCTTTATACTTATCCTGAACCCCAGCCATGCTGCTTGACAGACTATCGATCTGGCTATTGATCTTATTCACTGCATCTGCAGAATTGCGAGCTGCATTCTGAATTGCTTCCACAGATCTGGTAGCCTCCATAACCTGTCCGGAAAGATTCTTAGACATAAAGGAGAAATCCTGCATCTTATCAAACATGATCTTAGAATCTCCCTGATATTTACGTCCTACTTCTACTAATTCGCTGTAACTTCCAACAGTCTTCTCTTTCATGAAGGAAACTACATTACTAGCTTCTTCTGCCAGATCTGTTACTGCGGTAACAACCACGTTAGAGATCTCTTTGATCTGTCCTGCTGTAGTTCTAGAACTAGCTGCCAGTTTGGAAATCTCATCTGCTACTACTGCAAAGCCTCTTCCTGCTTCACCAGCTCTTGCTGCCTCGATAGAAGCATTTAATGCCAGCATATTGGTCTGTTCTGCGATCTTCATGATATCTGCGGTCAGATCCATGATCTGCTCTGCTCTCTTAGACTGTTCGATCTTAGCACCTAAAGCTTCTTCTACTTCTGCTGCTTTAGCCTCTACTTCTGTACGCATCTTCTCAGAATTCTTCATGATCTCATAAGCATCATTGTTACTGTTCTGAGCGTATTTAGCTCCATCTTCTGCTTCTTCGCTGATTCCCTTAAAGGAGTCTTCCATGCTCTCCATAACAGAAGTTACTTCCTGAATACTAGAAGTCATCTCCTGTAAAGATGCTGAAAACTGCTGCATAGTGTCAGCTGCATCAGAAGCATCTCTTCCTGCACTTCTTAATTCGTCTTCTACTGCTTTAATGGATAATGCCAGTGCCTGCGCGTTCTGTGTAACTGCTGACATTAACATCTCCATTCTCTGTTGTTTGTCGTCGGCTGCGGCCTTATTGTTCTTTCCCTGAAATAAACCCATAATTCCCTCTCCGTTTTCCTATTTTTTAGTCGAAACCAGTCATAATATAGGAAAATTATAACATGGATTTTACCTTACTGTAAAGGGGATTTTACTTCTTCCAGAAATTCTTCTAAAATTTCTGCTGCACAGCCCACCAATTCCTTGCAAGGACGCTTTTTATAGTATTCAGTTGAACGCTGTTCAGGTACAGGTTCCTGGGATTTTACAGACAATCCTAACAGGTCTCTGCACACAATGGAGCCGTTTTCTGCCTCAAACCGGTGTGCCAGTTCCTGCACTTTTTCATAGAGTTCTTTTTTTCCTTCATTTTCTTTCGGGTCGTCATAGCCAAATAAAATGCCCAGCACGATGAACATGCCGGACACACTTCCGCAGACTTCCCTAAGGCGCCCCATTCCCCCGCCAAAGGCAGAGGATAAACGGGCTAATTGATCAGGTTCCATCTCCAGCAGGTCCGCAAATGCTAACACTACGGATTGGGAACAATTATAACCTTCCAGAAAATAATTCATGGCTTTTTCTTTTCTTGTCATACTTGATCTCCCTTAAGTTGTACACGATCTTATTTATTTTCTAATAATTTATCTACACTTACTAATCTTACTACAGTTACGAATACTTCTGCTGCTTCTTTTAATTCATCTGCAGATGGATATGTTGGAGCAATACGGATCACGGAATCCTTTGGATCCTTCTTATATGGGAATGGAGATCCTGCACCAGTTAATACTACGCCAGCTTCTTTACATTTTTCTACGATAGCCTTTGCACAGCCCTCTAATGCCTCAAAACTGATGAAATATCCACCCATTGGATTTACCCAGCTTCCGATTCCTCTTGAGCCGATCTCAGCCTTTAAGAGCTCATCTACCATCTGGAATTTCGGACGGATGATGTCAGCGTGTTTTTTCATATGAGCCTTGATTCCATCCATGTTCTTAAAGTATTTTACATGGCGGATCTGATTGATCTTATCATGTCCAATGGTCTGAACAGTAAGACGTTTCTTGATATCTGCAATATTTGCTGGTGAAGCAGAGAGTGCTGCAATACCTGCACCTGGGAAACTTACTTTACTGGTGGAGCAGAACTGGAATACCATATCTGGATTTCCTGCTTTTTCGCACTCTTCTAAAATATTTAAGATCTCAGCCTGGTTCTCATCATAGAGGTGATGTACTGCATAAGCGTTATCCCAGAAGATTCTGAAATCTGCTGCTGCTGGTTTTAATGCTGCAAAACGGCGTACAGTCTCATCTGAGTAAACGATTCCCTGTGGGTTGGAATATTTTGGAACACACCAGATACCTTTTACAGTAGCATCGTTATTTACATACTGCTCTACCAGATCCATATCAGGACCATCTTCTGTCATTGGAATGTTGATCATTTCAATTCCAAAATCTTCTGTGATGGCAAAATGACGATCATATCCTGGTACAGGACATAAGAATTTTACTTTATCCAGTTTGCTCCAAGGAGTATTTCCACAAAGTCCAAAGATCTCAGCTCTTGCAATCTGATCATACATGATATTTAAGCTGGAGTTTCCGTATACGATCACGTTTTCCGGTTTTGTACCAACCATCTCTGCGATAAGCTGTTTTGCTTCTGGGATTCCGTCTAAAACACCGTAGTTTCTTAGATCAGTTCCATTTTCTGCTTTAAGAATGGATGTTTCATCTAACACATTGAAAATATCCATCGCAATATCTAACTGTTCTGCTGCAGGCTTTCCTCTGGACATATCCAAAGAAAGACCTTTTGCCTTTATCTCTGCATAAGCGGCTTCAAGTGCCTCTTTCTCCTGTAATAATTCTTCTTTTGTCATTTCCTGATAGGATTTCATAAAATTATTCCTCCTCTTTCTGATGTATCATTTTAAAATATTCTCTGATCTTCTTTTCGTAACCATTTTCGCTTGGCTCATAAAATTTCCGGTCGGTAAGTCCATCCGGAAGATACTGCTGCTTAACATAATGATCTGGAAAATCATGGGGATATTTATATCCTAATCCATGTCCAAGACGCTCTGCTGATTTGTAATGAGCATCCTGTAAATGTGCCGGCACCGATGGAGTCTTTGTGTGCTTCACGGTTTCCATTGCCGAAAAAATGGCATTGCAGGCGGCATTGCTCTTCGGTGCACTGGCAAGATAAGTGACTGCCTGTGACAAAATGATCTGCGCCTCCGGCATTCCGATCCTCTCCACCGCCTGAGCGGCTGATGTTGCAACTACTAAAGCCATAGGATCTGCATTTCCTATGTCTTCTGATGCAAGGATCATCATGCGCCTTGCAATGAATTTAATGTCTTCTCCGGCATATAACATCCTTGCCAGATAATAGACTGCTGCATCCGGGTCAGAGCCCCGCATACTTTTTATAAAAGCGGAGATCGTATCATAATGATTATCTCCGGTTTTGTCATAAGAAATTACTCTTTTTTGAATACATTCACTGGCAACATCTAATGTAATGTGAATGATCCCATCCTCACTTCTTTCTGTGGTAAGGATTCCAAGCTCGATTGCCGTCAAAGCAGCTCTGGCGTCTCCATTTGCCACATCAGAAAGGAATTCTAAGGCATCCTCATCTATCTTTGCATGATAAGATCCCATGCCCTTTTCTTTGTCGTTTACAGCTCGAAGGAGCAATGTTCTAAGATCCTCTTTGGTCAGTTTCTTTAATTCAAAAATAACGGATCTGGATAAGAGCGCTCCATTTACTTCAAAGTAAGGATTCTCTGTAGTGGCGCCAATCAGGATAATGGTTCCATCCTCCACAAACGGCAACAGATAATCCTGCTGACCTTTATTGAAACGGTGGATCTCATCAATAAACAGGATAGTCTTTTTTCCATACATACCCTGATTATTTTTTGCCTGCTGAATGACCTCTTCCATGTCCTTTTTTCCGGCGGAAGTTGCATTGATCTGGGTGAAGTCCGCGCTGGTGGTATTGGCAATGACTTTTGCCAAAGTGGTCTTTCCTGTTCCTGGCGGTCCATAAAAAATAATGGAACTTAATTTATCCGCTTTGATTGCCCGATAAAGCAGCTTGTCTTTCCCGATAATGTGCTGCTGTCCCACCACTTCATCTAAGGTGGTAGGTCTGAGTTGGGAAGCCAGCGGCGATTCCGATTCCATATTCTGTTCCCTCATATACTCAAATAGATCCATATCCCCAAATACTACTTCCTTTTTGCTTATATTTTGCATTTTTTATTTTCACATCTTGCAAAATTCATTCCGTCAATCCCATTCTCTTTTATTTTTGAAAGTGTTTTTGACAGAACAAGTGCCAGAAAATTCATATTCCTTTACTAGAATACATGAATTCCTGGCACTTTACAAGATTAAAGTTTTTTTTCTACAATATGCATGAAAAGATGCATAAATCTACTTATTGACTGTAAGAAATTACCACTGCTTTCCCATAATTCCTATAAACCGCCGAACTACCGAGGTTTTCAAGGGTTACAGCTCTCTTGCTTCTGCCGTCAATTTATCATCTTTTACATCGATCCAAATGGTATCTCCCATCTGGACTTTATCTTCCAGAATGAGTTTTGCCGATAAGGTCTCTACGTGTTTTTGCAGGAAACGTTTCAATGGTCTTGCACCATAGACCGGATCATAACCATGTTCCACCACAAAGCTTTCTGCTTCCGGACTTAAAGCAACCGAGATCTCTCTATCTTTCAAACGGTCATTCAATTCTGCCATCAGTAATTTAACGATTTCACCAATGTTATTTTTCGTCAATGGTTTAAAGAGAATGATCTCATCTAAACGGTTCAAGAACTCTGGTCTAAAATGTGCCCGCAACTCGTTCATAACACCTTTTTCACAGGCTTCCGGTATCTCGCCATCTTCGGTAATGCCCTCTAATAATTGAGCAGAACCAAGGTTACTGGTCATGATAATGATGGTGTTTTTAAAGTCTACGGTTCTGCCCTGGGAATCGGTGATCCGTCCGTCATCTAACACCTGTAAAAGCACATTGAATACATCCGGATGTGCCTTTTCCACTTCATCAAAAAGTACAACAGAATATGGTTTTCTGCGGACTGCTTCTGTCAGCTGTCCTCCCTCGTCATAACCCACATATCCTGGAGGCGCTCCGATCAGTCGGGACACGGAATACTTCTCCATGTACTCACTCATGTCCAGACGCACCATATTCGATTCATCATCAAAAAGGCTCGCTGCCAGTGCCTTTGCCAGCTCTGTCTTACCTACACCGGTCGGTCCTAAGAAAAGGAAGGAACCGATTGGTTTGGACGGGTCTTTGATCCCTGCTTTGGAACGGATAATAGCTTCCGTCACTTTGGTCACGCCATCTTCCTGACCGATGACTCTCTTATGAAGTTCTTCATCCAAGTGAAGTGTCTTATTTCTTTCGCTTTCTGTTAATTTTGCCACAGGGATTCCTGTCCATCGTGAAATGATCCTTGCGATCTCTTCTTCTGTAACTTTTTCTCTTACCAAAGAAAGATCCCGGTTCTTTAAGATCTCTTCTTCCGCTTCTAACTGCTTCTCCATCTGTGGAAGGACGCCATACTGCAATTCTGCTGCTTTTTCCAGATCATAATTCTGCTGAGCGATTTTGATCTCATTTCTGGTATTTTCAATGCTCTCACGAAGCTTGCTTACCTTATCCACTGCGTCTTTTTCATTGGACCATTTTGCTTTTCTGGTATTTAATTCATCTCGAAGCTCTGCTAACTCTTTTTGAAGGTCTGCAAGACGTTCCTGACTTAAGCGGTCTGTCTCTTTTTTCAATGCAGTCTCTTCGATCTCCATCTGCATAACCTTACGGTTCAGTTCATCCAATTCTGTTGGCATGGAATCCAACTCTGTCTTAATCAATGCGCAGGCCTCATCCACCAGATCGATGGCTTTATCCGGCAAAAATCTGTCAGAAATGTATCGGTTAGATAACACTGCTGCGGATACCAGTGCAGAGTCCGTGATCTTTACTCCATGATAGACTTCGTAACGCTCTTTTAATCCTCGCAAAATAGAGATAGTGTCCTCTACCGTTGGTTCGTCTACCATAACCGGCTGAAATCTTCGTTCCAATGCCGCGTCTTTTTCAATGTATTCTCTGTATTCATCTAGGGTTGTTGCACCTACACAGTGAAGCTCGCCCCTTGCTAACATTGGCTTTAAGAGCTGTCCTGCATCCATAGCGCCATCTGTTTTTCCGGCACCTACAATGGTGTGTAGCTCATCAATAAAAAGAATGATCTGTCCGTCAGAAGCTTTTACTTCATCCAATACCGCTTTTAATCGTTCCTCGAATTCACCGCGGTATTTTGCTCCGGCGATCAAAGCTCCCATATCCAGTGCAAAAAGCTTTTTATCCTTTAATCCTTCCGGTACATCTCCCCGGACGATCCGCTGCGCCAGACCCTCTACTACGGCAGTCTTACCAACGCCCGGCTCACCAATTAACACTGGATTATTTTTCGTCTTCCTTGATAAAATACGGATGACATTTCTAATCTCTGCATCTCTTCCGATGACCGGATCTAATTTCTGCTGTCTTGCTCTTTCAACCATGTCATAGCCGTATTTTTCCAGAGTATCGTAAGTTGCTTCCGGATTATCAGAAGTCACTCTCTGATTGCCTCTTACCGTAGACAACGCCTGTAAGAAACGCTCTCTTGTAATGCCATACTCCTTGAAGATTTCCTTCATTGCCTTATTTGGATATTTCAACAGACATAAAAATAAATGTTCTACGGAAACATATTCGTCTCCCATCTGCTTTGCCTCATCCTCGGCATGGATCAGCACATTATTTAAGTCTTTTCCCATGAAGATCTGTCCGCCGGAAACTTTCACTCTGGCATTTAAATGCTTCTTAGCATTCTCCGTAAAATGCTCCCGATTGATCTCCATTTTTTCAATTAATTTTCCAATGAGCCCATCTTCCTGGCGAAGGAGCGCCACCAAAAGATGTTCCTGCTCGATCTCCTGATTTCCATATTCGTAGGCAAGCTTTTCACAGTCGTTAATTGCCTCTATGGACTTTTGCGTAAATTTCTGAATGTTCATAGCATACCTCCATTGTTCTAAGTAGTGTTTGTATTCTGCAGAGGACTTATTCGATAGAAATAGTCTCTCTGTTTTTGCTTTCAATAGAGTTATAGCACCTTTTGTTAGCACTGTCAACTGTCGAGTGCTAAAGTTTTCAGAAAATTTATAAATTCCCTGTTCCCACCGCCCATGACTGTTGAGCTAAGACACCATGCTTGCATGAAAGTCTTAGCTCACAGGCTATGGGCGCGGTGGAACAACGCCCCTCCACATATAAGCAAAACGTAATGCTGCTTCGCAGCGACAGACAGCTTGCTGGCTGGTTTTGCGCATGTGTGGAGAGCGGTGGGAACAGGGCCGGAGCGTAACAACGCCCCTCCACATATAAGCAAAACATCATTCCCTGCATATTATATATAAAACCCAAATCAGGTAATTTTATGAACAAATGCACCAACCTCTACTTTTTATCTACAGTTGCCTGTCAGCTTGCAAGATGTCTTTCCGAAGATGAGTTAAGTCTTCTGTCCGCCGATCTGGTGGTCTTAAGTGATATGCTCTCTAACCTTCAGACCCGGCAGGATATTTGCGGAGAAAAGGAATCCACACCGGATTCTAAGAATACTTCTGATGAAGACCGGGAATCAGATGAAGAGACTCCTTTAGATCCTTCCCGCCAGATTTCTTCTGGAAATAATATCATTGAGTGTCAAACTATTCGCTGAATAAATTAAGCCTGCGCGAGGCACACTCCTTCGCACAGGCTATCTCATACATTCACATCTTAACTTTTATCTTTAGATCCTATTTCTGGTAAAGAAGCGTCTTTCGTTCATTTCCTGATTGACAGTGGTCGTTGGCACCACTTCCGCAAGAGAATCATCGGAACAGTCACATTCTTCCTCAGAAACGCCGCCGCACTGCACAACGGCATCCCCGGTCTCTACAACTGCCCCAAAGGATATCGGAATTTCGATGCATAAACTCTGAGTGATCGTAAAGGAACAAGAAGTCCTGTTTCCCTGGCAGGCACTTTCTGTTCCTGTTCGAACCACAGGATCTCCACAACAGGTGGTTCTAATGGTACCTGGATTTGCAAATGGCGTTACGGTAACTGGAACACAAACGGTCTCCTTCTGGTAGAAAACAGAATCACAAGGCTCTGTCGCGCCACATACGGGACCACAGATGGTAAGTCCTGTAGCAGTAGTATTTCCACCGAAGATGCAGACATTTACCGGGCCAATGGAATAAGGCTCTGCCAGCACAATGCAGACTTCCATAGTACCATCCACTTTATCTAAGGAAAAATCAAATTTCAAACCGGCACATCCCGTAGGATTATCTGGTTTTTCAGGGGTTTTGATCTCCACGTTCTCTCCCCAGATCACCGTCTGCTGCTGTCCGTTTCGAACCACCGTAATCTCTAAGATATCATCAGCCTGAATCTCGTCACAGATTCCCAGTAAAAAATGGCTGAGATCTGCATAGGTGGAAGTATCCTGCCCCACACCTTCTATATCATAACAAAAGGTCTGATATTCTCCTTCCTCCGGATAAAGGATTGAATCTTCCAGATTTAAAGTAAATACAAAGGGCAGAACTCTATCACCCATTATTTTAGAATAATCAATCTGATTATTGCAAGAAGTCTTAGTTTGCATACACTTTCTGCTTTCATAAAAATGTCTTCTTTACAAAATATCCATCTTCAACCAAAAAGTGCATGGCTTTCTCTAGCCTTTTACAGCAAAAAATGCATAGCTTTTTGTGACAATCTGCATCAACCTTGAATTTGTCACTCCGACAAACTGCATTTTACACTTCTACCTATTATCTAACATTTCCTTTTTCGTAGCCAATGCAACTATATTAAGAGTATTCGCAATAAATGCAACTGCAACTACCAGTATCATTACTATAACATCCTTAATTGTTTTCATTGGCAACAATGCAAGAATAATAATTGTTAGCAGAGTTGTAACTGCTAAAATGCACATCATTTTCTTTTCAAAGGTCTGACAATCCTTTTCTAACTCTTTTAAAGTAACTGTAATATTCTGTTCTGCTATCTTTGTAAATGCATCTCCAGAAGCTCGTTCTCCAGCCAAAATTTCATTAATGCTTATATTATAAATATCACTTAACATATTAAGACAATCAACAGGTGGCATATAATTGCCCGTTTCCCAACGAGAAATTGTTTTATTGCTAACACCAATCTTTTCTCCTAATTGCTCCTGTGTCATTCCTTTTTCATTTCGTAATTCTTTTAAAAATGTACCTATTTTTTTTGCGTCCATTTCCAAGACCTCCTCTGTTTTGATGTGCCTATCGTATCAAATAAGGCATGCTTTTGTCTTTACCATAAACAGCGAATGCCCATAATTAGCGACTAATATTATACAAATCTCTTAAGCAAATTCAAGTTCATCATTTATCCTCACTTATTACTCTAGTAATAGACGCGCGGATACAGACTTCATCATCCTTCTAACCTTCGCCGCGCGTGATTTCTTCCTAATACATAGAAATCATTTCATATGGTAAGATGTTTTTTCTTCATTTTCGAACGTTCTTCTAACCATTCGACTATTTTGCTCATCATGGTTAGATACACCTTCTTACCATGGCACTGTTCACGTAGGTTATGGGTAGACTTTTTGATAAAAAATTTACAAATCTATCTAACCACTAGCGGCATCTTTCTATCTATGGGCAGAGAATCGCCCCATCGACTTACAAAAAAACGCTAAAAGAAAGGATTTCAGCGACTTTATTTTCTTTGTCAATCAGTTAGTCAATCAAACCTATAAATTGATTAGAAACCAATCGAAGTTGGTGTAAACGATAAAGCAGCTTACATCCGTTGATAAACTGCCCTATCGTTTACATCAATTTCGATTTTTCTATAGTGAACAAAGTTGCGTCAC
>JAGAOC010000020.1 GCA_017623935.1 Agathobacter sp.
CATAGGCGACTTTAATACTGCTGCCATAGGAATATCCTGCAGCGGATTGTCCAAAAGTTCTAACATACTTAAAACGGTCTGCACTTCCAACGAAGCAAAATAGCCGGTAGAAGCCTCAACATGAGCTGGAATTCCACAGGAGCTTAAGACCTCAGCAAAATCACTTCCCCAATTCTTTAGACTGCGGAATAAGATAACGATGTCGGAATAGCGCAAAGGCCGCATTTTTCCTGTCCCTTTATCTAGGACTTCTAAACTTCCCATTAGCTCTTTGATCTTAGAAGCTACCATTCTAGCTTCGATCTGGCGCTTTCCTAAATCTTCCGCCTCACTGAATTCATCCTTTAGATCAAAAAGCAGTATCTCCGGCTTCATCTTCTCGCTGTCCGGATAGCTGGCACCACAATAGAGAGCCGCCTTATCGTCATAAGCTACTTTTCCAAAATCCGGCTGCATCAGCTTATAAAACAGATCATTGGTAAAATCTAATACTTCCCTTCTGCTTCGGAAATTCTTATACAGATCGATACGTTGATTAACGCTTTCCTCTATATCATACCTGTCGTATTTTTCCATAAAAAGCTCTGGTCTTGCCAGACGGAAACGGTAAATACTCTGCTTCACATCCCCTACCATGAACATATTATGTCCGCCCTGGCTCTCTCTGGAAATAGCGGTCAAAATGGTCTCCTGTACCAGGTTGCTGTCCTGATACTCATCAATCATGATCTCTTCAAACTGCTTCCGAAATTCCTTTGCAGTCTCCGTAGGCTCCTTGGTCTTTTCATCCACTAAGATCCGCAGTGCAAAATGCTCAATATCTGAAAAATCCACAATGCGTTTTTTCTTTTTTCCCAGCTCCATTGCCTTGGCATATTCCAAAGAAAGCCGCACTAATTCTTCCATATAAGGCTTCATGCGCTTTAACTGTTCAGCCAGTTCTTCTATGCTCTGGGAGAAGTATTTTTTCTTTAGATCTTCTAATTCTTTTTTGATAAGATTTCGCCCGTCTTTGATAGAATTTTTGACAGCCTCGTCTCCCTTAAAACTACGCACTTGGGCAATTGCCCCCATTTTAAAGTTCTGGGAAAAAGCATATAGTTCTTCAAAATCCGGTGCAACTTCTGCTCCTGTCAGATCTATCTTTCTCTCTCCTAATTCCTCCCAGATCAAAAGATCTGTTTCTAAAGTCTGGGCATATTTTTCTAGCCCTTCTGTTGCTTTGGCTTTCTCCCAAAAAACAGTCAGCCGTTTCTTAGAATCTGATAAGATCTGATAGGCATTTGTGGCAATTTCCCGCAATACGGGAGCGTATTTTAGATTGTCGATATTGTCAGCCTGATAAGATCCCGTTAGATCTGCGATCCACTCCATTGGCCAAGCACTACTTAAAGACATATGATAGATCTTAGATACCATGTCTTTTACAGCAGAATCATTCCGTTTTCCGGAATAAGTATCGATCAGCTTTAAAAATGCCTCATTGTCTTCTTTTCCATAATTTTCTTCAAAGACTTCTTTTAGAATATCCATTTCTAAAAGCTTGATCTCGCCGGTATCTGCGATCCTAAAATTCGGTTCTAAATCAATCTCTTCAAAATGATTGCGCACCACAAAAAGACAGAAACTATCAATAGTAGTAATCTGTGCATTATGGATCAAAGTCTGCTGTCGTTCCAATCTTTCATTGTCGGGTTCTTCTTCTCTTTTTTTCTCAAGGGCGAGAGAGATCCTCTCTCTCATCTCCGCCGCTGCCGCCTTCGTAAAGGTCACCACCAAAAGATGGTCAATATCCACTGGATCTTCCTCTTCTGTGATCCTTTTTATGATTCGTTCTACTAAAACGGCTGTCTTTCCGGAACCTGCCGCCGCAGAGACCAAAATATTCCGTTTTCTATGATCGATTACCTGTTGTTGTTCTGTTGTCCACGTCATTCCCATTGGCGCTATTCTCCTGCCCGAAATAATGCATTTTCTGTCTGCATTTTTTCTATGATCTCACTCTTATCTTCTGTCTTGATTTTCCGATAGTGATAGCCCGGAATCTTTCTGTCAAAACCACAGACCGAAGCATAGGGACAATAATTACAGCTGCTTTCTGTTGTCCCTGCGGTATATGGATCGATCCGGATATTTCCTTCGTAGATCTCCTGGGCACTTCGTATGATCTTCGTATTGGCATACTCCTGCATAACCTCAAATTCTTCACGGCTTGCCACATGAGAACCGGAAGCAGACAGATTTCCATCCTTTTTTAGAGTTACTGGGATCACCTGGGATTTTCCTTCAAATTCCTCGTCCATTGCCCGATAGACATTTTCTTCGCTATTGACCAGTCCTTCCGGACGAAGCTCCATTAAAATAGCATTTCTTACTTCTTCCTCACTCAAGGCTTCCTCTGCTTCGATCACCGGATCATCAATGTTATAATAGAACATTCCCCCAGGGATCACTTCTGCATGAGGGCTTTTTTTCTTTTCCATCTCTACTGCCGCATTCATATAGACCACTAACTGTAACTGCAAACCTTGATATAATTTGATCAGGTCAAATTTGCTGTTTCCAGATTTGTAATCAATGACTTTGACATAAAGTCTGCCCTCTTCATTACAGGTATCCAGGCGGTCGATACGTCCTGTCAGCTTCAGGCTATTCCCTTCGCTTAACATAAATTCCAAGGCTTCCAGACTATTTGCCTCATCAAAACTGATCTCGAAATCATTTGGTACAAAACGCCCTTTTCGCACCTGTTTGGTCAGTGCCCAGATGGTCTGCGTAAAAATGTGTTCCATACGCTTTGCCTGGTGCTTATCTTCACCATTGGAATATATATTGAGATTTGGATAAGCCGCCACCGCTTCTTCTAAGGCAAGGGTTGCAAACTGATCGCGTGTATCTTCCGGCACAGTAAACCAGTCGTATTCACTGGCAGCCAGCTTTCGACTGTAATTTTCCAATGCATCATGATAGATATTTCCCATATCTACCCCTGCAAAGCCGTTAACGTCCCTTTCCCGGAGTTTTAATCCATATTGCAGGAAATGTGCATAGGCACAGGCTGCAAACCGTTCTAGCCGGGTCACACTGCCTTGTAACTGCCTTCCATAAAGTGCCTGGGCTACGATCTTACTGATCGGCTCTGGTGTATAATGTTTAAAGGAAGCCTGTAGCAGATTTTCCAATTCTTTTTTCTCCTCTTCCTGCCCATGGGTAAAGAAATAGTTGGCAAGTACATACCAGGCTTCATCCTTTTTTCCATGAACCAGATAAGAAAAGGCAGATTCCTTAGTGGAATAGTCCAAGATCTGCTCAAGATCTTCTAATTCCTTTACCTCCATTGCCGGAAACATCCGAAGAAGCACTCCGATCAGATAGGATCTTCTCTGGGATTTTCCTTCACTATCTACTCGTGAATAGCTGATATAGAGCCTTTCCGATGGCTTGGTCAGATTCAGATAAAGATAAAATCTCTGGATGAAAACCTGCTCTCTGGCTCCCGGAGCTAAGGCAATATCCGCTTCCTTTAACAATTCTCGTTCATACTGGGAAATGATTCCTCCTGCATTGCCCTGTTTTGGGATAATGCCATCATTTACCCCAATGAAAAACAGCACTTTAATATGGTTCAGTCGGGTTCGTTCAATATCACCAATGGTAACACTGTCATATCCCGGCGGAATGACTGCTACATCTGCAGCTTCCAATCCTGCATCTAAAATTTCCGAAAACTCAGAAACATTCATCTTCTCCTGTCCCAAAATGGAAACATATTTCTCTAAGATTTCCATGACGATCCGATAGATCTGCCCATATTCCTTGGATTTTACCTGCTCATCCCTCGCCAGATACTCGTCCTCTTTTTCCCAAAGTTTCTGCTCGATATCTAGTTTTACCATCATTTCATACAGTGCTAGGATTTCTTCTGCCACTGTCCCTTTTTCCCCGGAAAAAGCCAGAAAAAGTGGCTCAAAAACATCATATATTTCCAGGCGTAGGGTCTCTAAGGTCTCAAGATCATAAGATTTTTCCTGTCTTGGCATGACAAGCCACCGTTTACTCCAACGGCTTTTTCCCCGAATTCCTGTGGCAACCAGATAATTATCCAGCATGTCCACCTGTTCTTCCTCATAATCCCAAAAACCGCATTTTAACCAACGCATAATGGCTTCATAGGAAAAATCCTTCTCTACCACTTCCAATGAGGCTCTGATCCACTCAATAAATGGGTGAAATAGGATTTCTTTCGTCATGTCTAAAAAGTACGGGATCTGATATCTGCCAAAGACCTCTTCTACATAATGACTGTAGCTTTCTACTGCCCCTGTCACTACGGCAATCTCTCGGAAACGAAGTCCCTCTTTTCGAACCAATCGGTTAATTTCTCTTGCCACAAAGATCAATTCTTCTTTTGGGGTCTTTGCAGAAGTAATGGAAATCTCCTCTACCGGTTCTAACTGTCTTCTATATGTAGAACGAAATAGATTCTGCTCCATAAATGCCAGATTTGGCGCATGGGCAAAACGTTTTTTTCCTGCATCCCCTAAGACTACCGGATCTTTTACTTCCGTATGGGTCTGCTCCGCCAGTTTTAGCAGGATCTCTAATGTTTTTTGGGGCATATCAAAAAGTTCCTGCATCCCCTTACTATGGTAAAAATCTTCTTTTTCATCTATAGTCAGAGTCATATAAATATCCTCTACCATAGGCATGATCGTCAAAAGAAGCTGATTCTGAATCGGTGTAAATCCCGTAAATTCATCAAAAACAAGCACACTTCCGGATAACATCTTTGAATCCTTTGCCACCCGGATCAGAAGGGTCAAGATCTCTTCTGCTGTTATGTATTTTCCCCGCATGAACGCCTCAAAACCCTCATACATCACTGCCACATCGCTCAGTTTCGCTTTCAAAGCCTGAGGAATCTGATCTTTTTCCATGTATTCCAAAAGCTGTGCCGAGGAAATGTTATACTGCATCAACTCAGAAAGTAGGGATTTTACTTCACTGATATATCCCACCCGGTTCATATTCGCTTTTAGCACGGTAAGCTCTTCTTTCTTATCCTGAGCTACTTTCCGCAGAACCAGATTCTTTCCCGTCTCTTCTAAGACCTGATCCCAGCTCATTCCCAGCTCATCAAATACACGATAAGCCAGTCGTTTAAAACTCAAGACATCTATATTCATAATCGCCTTGTTTGCAGACAGATCCACTAATTTCCTCTGGGTCTGCATGGTAAACTGCTCCGGCACCAAGACCAGATAATCTTTGTCCGGATGTGCCGCAGCCTCCTTTACAATATGGCTGAATAAATATTCAGTTTTTCCACTTCCTGAATTTCCAATAATAAATTGAAGGGACATAAATTTCTCCTGTGAATCTTATTAGTAAAAGTTTGCAAATACATTTGCAACGATAACAGTCATAAGTCCGGATATCGCAATGGAAAGACTACTCATAGCACCTTCCACTTCTCCGATCTCCAGCGCTTTCGCCGTTCCCAATGCATGAGAAGAAGATCCAATTCCAATGCCCACTGCCACCGGCTCCGTGATCTTAAATATCCGGTAAACAGTTTCTGCCATAACATTTCCAAGAACCCCTGTAATAACAATAACTGCCACCGTAATGGTAACAATACCGCCTAATTCTTCAGATACTCCCATACCAATAGCTGTGGTAATGGACTTCGGCAATAAGGTCACATACTCTTCATGGCTTAATCCAAAGATCAAAGACATAACCAGCACACAGACTGCGCTGGTTATAGTTCCTGCGAAAATACCAGCCAAAATTGCTTTCCAATTCTTTTTCAAGGGCTCGATCTGCTCATACAAAGGCACCGCTAACGCTACTGTCGCCGGCGTCAAAAAATAGGATAGATATTTTGCCCCCTGCTCATATACTTCGTAATCAATATCAAAAACTACCAAAAATAAAATGACAAGCACGATAGATACCAAAAGCGGATTAAAGATTGCCATTTTAAATTTCTTTTTCATCAAAACTCCTGCTTCATAGCAGAGAATACTGATCACCACTCCGAAAAAAACGGATTCCGTAAAAAACTCTTTCATGATAGTGCCTTTCCTCTAAGTCATCTATGATCCTCTAGTTCTCTTTCTCTAGTTCTCTTCCCTCTGGTTCTTGCTCTTGCCACAATCTCTGTCGCAATCTCCACCGCCTCGTCGGATCACAAGCTGAGTTACCCAACCTGAGACCACCATAACTACCACAGTGGAAACTACAGTAATGACTACCACCGGAAGCAAGATAGGCTGAAGTACTCCCCAACTGGTAAGCAGTTTTACTCCTGCCGGAATAAAAACCAAAGGCATGATCTCAATCAAAAATTTGGAAGCTTCTTTTACCTGAGGAAGCTTTACGATTCCTGTCATAAGAGCAATAAATAAAAGAACCAGCCCATAAATACTTCCCGGTATGGAAAGTGGAATCAAAAAGCGCAATAATTCCCCTAAAAACGCAAATATAAGGATCAATAAAAATTGTCGCAGGTATTTCATGTTTGCTTCCTTCTTTCATAAAACATTGCTAAATATATGCGCACTTCGGCGCGGTATAATGTCTAATGACATTATACCATGTGCTTCGCACATGCTATCGCGTGGCTTCCTATGCGCACTTCGGCGCGGTATAATGTCTAATGACATTATACCACTTTTTTCGTAAGATTAATCTACTGTAATTAAAAAACATATTATTTAAGTTGCTTGGTGCATATCACAATAAACATAATGGCAATCTAAAAATGGCACCAACCAAAATGGTTTATGCCCCATATTAGATTTACTCTGCTACATCTGCAAGTTCTTTTCACATATCTTATTCTGTCATTGCTTCCTCACGAATTCTCCGTACTTCCTCTATCGGAAGTCTGATTCTCTTGGAGATTTCTTCATCGGACAAAATATCCAAAAGACTTTTTGCATTTTCTAGTTTCTCCTGCTGTAATCCTAACTGAATTCCTCTCTCTACGCCTCTCTGCAGTCCCTTCTCAATGCCCTTTTGTTCTACTCCGTCACTTAAGTTACACATCTGCTCCACCTTTCCTTCCATTGTCTCTGTCATTGGGATTTTAAAATCCCTCTCTAAGATTGCTTTCTTTTCTGTTGCCTTCTTATCCGAAGACAGAAGCACATCCAATAATCGCAGCAAATCATTCTCCATTGTCTCATCCTGTGTTCCAAGGCAGATCATAACCGCTGTCATTAGATCATAATACTCTTTTTCCTCTTTCACGCTACCTACACAATTTTCTTCTGAAAGTGAATATTTTGTAATGGTATTATTACGTTCCTGGGGTGGGTTCATACAGATCCAGATGGAATATACTTTTTGCACCTTCTCATAATGGGATTTCGTAAATACTGTACCATACTGCGAAGAAATCATACGTGCACAGTAATATATCCCTCGTTTCACAATCGGATATCCCGGATAAAAATCGTTCTGTGCTTCTACATTTATGATCATCTGCACCACTTCTTCTGTACCGGGTATGATTGCCCGAAACTGTATATCATATGTCACTGTACCCTCGTTAAGCGAAGTATCCTCTACTCCTACGCCTATAATCTTAGGTACCCTTGTTTCATCTGGCAAGACTGGCGTCTCTGCGCTCTTTGGCTCTCCTAGAATATACCTTTCGGCAATCTCCCCCACATCATAATCCCCATACTCTTTCATCGTATGTTTCATGATCCACGCGAGGATGATCTTTTCTGCAAGGACTTTCTTGCAAGCCGCATCGTACTGAGCTTTCTGCTGAACAGTATCAATGCTTTGTGATAACGTTGTTTTTTGCTTCATATGCCTCCCTCTGCAAGCTATATAAAACTCTCCTGTAAGAATTATACGAAAAAAACACGCAACAGACAATGCCTTGCATTATTTTTCTTTTATTCTTCTACTCTTCTTAAATCTACTGGATAATTCTCTGAAACGAGAATGACATCTAGAAACTGTTTTCATCGAAAACCCTTCCAGATATTTGATAACTTGATATCTGATAATGTAACTTGCCAGATATGGATGCTTCCTGCCCCCGACACTCTACTTTAAATAAATATACAATTCCCACAGACGAGCTCATACGCATTGTCTGTTGATATACGTATTATAATGGTTCTATTTTTCAAATACAAGCTATTTTTCCGAACAACGGCCAACCCGAAACTTAGTAAAAAATGCCCCTAATCAAAATAGATTAGAGGCACTGATAATTCTTTTATTTTCTTAAATGCTGCTCAACATAGTTGTAGATATCCATGTTATCTTCTAACATACGGCAGCCTACAATATACTGTCCGTCATGATCAGAGATTCGAATGATATAACCAACCAGGTCTTTTCCATCCAGTACAGGGAATTCGTTTACTCTAACAGCTACCATGGTATTTTTCAGATTCTTGATCTCTGCTGCTCTTGTAGCAAAAGCAAATCCATTCGCACTGATATTGACCATCTTACCATCAAAAGTTGTTCTTAAGTCTTTTGCATCGATGGCACAAGTCTGGAACATTGGCATACGTTTATATTTACGACGGTTTAATACCTGTGGATTACCGTCTACACGAATCATATATTTACCGCCGCTGTATACACTGATATCAACATTGTCCCAATTATATAATTCATTATTTACGATAACCTGTAAATGGTATTCTCCACCCTTTACCACCTGTAATTCCTGGCCATCTTTCTTAGGTGCACCGGCAACGATACCATCCTCCATGACCTCAGATACTACGGTCTTATATTCATCACCCTGATGTTTGTTTCCTGCGATCACACTAACGAACATGCCTTCATGAATGTCTTCGACACCCATAAATCCGCCGGTTCCCAGTTCTTCGATAAGCTTTCCAACTACATCTTCAATAGTGTTGACATTATTAAAGGTCTCTTCATATTTACTTCTCATGACCTTAGTTGTCTCATCTGCATCTGCAATACCAGCAGTCATAAGTTCCATGACTTCTGTTACCTGATGCATATTATCTACCAGATTCTTATTAGAATCCTCTACCTCATTCATAGCGGAATCGATAGTCTGGATATTATTTCCGATCCTCACAGAATCTTCTGTAATACGACTTACACTTTCATTTACCTGAGTGATCTTATCCAAAGTCAAATGGATCAATTCCATAGTCTTGGTGATAGACGCTGTCATCTTATCAGAAGTTTCTTCCAAACGATCGAGCGCTCCTAAAATGCTTTCTGAAGAGGTCTTCGTTCCCATACTTAAATTTCGGATCTCATCTGCTACAACCGCAAACCCTCTTCCTGCGTCTCCCGCTCTTGCAGCTTCGATGGAAGCGTTTAAAGCTAAGAGGTTTGTCTGGGAAGAAATACCGGTGATCATACCGGTCTCCTGTTTTACTTTCTCAAATTCGTCTTTAAAATCGGCCAAAATATGCTCTACTTCTGAGGATAATTCTGCTATCTCGGTAGTAGATTTCACCACATCCGCAAGCTGAGTTGAACTTACTTTTGCATGTTCTACAGAACCATTGGTCAATTCCACAACTTCTGAGATCAGACTGGCAACATTTCCCACCTGCATATCGATCTTATTGGTCATATCCAAAGAAGATGAGGTTCGATCCTGTAATACATCATGACTCTCTGTCAAGTCACTCATACTATGTACTACGTTGTTTGCACCTTCAATATTTTCATCAGAAAGTTCTCTTACAACAGTAATTCCATCTACTACAGATGTACTAGCAACCTTAACCTGCTCAATGGTCTTAACCACTCTCTTCAGATCCTCCTGAACGGATCCAAGCATAGCTCCATCTGATTGGATCAAATGATTGATTGCCAGATAAACGCTGATATAACTTAATATTACAACTCCAAGCTGGATCTCAAACTCTGCCATAGAGATACTTGCTGCATCTCCAGTCACTCTCGAAAGAATAAATCCTGCTACTACTAGTAAAATGTTCAAGATTCCACATCGTATGATCAAAAATCTATCCTTATACAGGATCAACATACAGATAATTGGAAATATGTAGGCAAAGGTCAGATTGGTATCTGATGTTAATACCGTAAATGCATAGAAAACTCCATAACCAACCGCTATAGTCTCCTTATAAAGATGGGAGTCCATCCCCTTAAGCTTTAAGATCAACACTCCTATCAAAAATGGAACCCAGCATACCAGCATAAATGCCACATAATACGGCAGCGTTCTATCCCCTTTGATCAACTCAATGGTATATGCAATTGATAACACAATGGCAACCAGCATCCACTGCAGCATTGCCTTCTTATTGGCACTTCGTTTAAATTCTTTCTCATCGTACTTCATAAATCATCCCCCTGTTATTGACATCAAATGTCATTTTCCACTAACCATTTCCAAGTAGACAAATAGGAGCGAGTTCCCCCGCTCCTATATTTATCTGATTAGTGATGGAATAAACGAATTCCAGTAAAGCTCATTACCATTCCATATTTATTACAAGTGTCAATTACATGATCATCACGAACGGATCCACCTGGCTGTGCTACATATTTTACACCACTCTTATGAGCACGTTCAATGTTATCACCAAATGGGAAGAAAGCATCAGAACCTAAGGCTACATCTGTATTCTGATCTAACCATGCACGTTTTGCTTCCTGAGTAAATACCTCTGGTTTTACTTTGAAGATCTTCTGCCACTCACCTTCTGCAAGTACATCCATATAATCCTCACCCATGTAAAGGTCAATAGCATTATCTCTGTCGGCACGTTTAATACCATCTACGAACTGAAGACCTAATACCTGAGGAGACTGACGTAACCACCAGTTATCAGCTTTGCTTCCAGCCAGACGGGTACAGTGAATTCTGGACTGCTGTCCTGCACCGATACCGATCGCCTGTCCACCTTTTACATAACAGACAGAGTTTGACTGGGTGTATTTTAATGTGATCATAGCAATAGCAAGATCGATCTTAGCCTGCTCTGTCAGCTCTTTATTCTCAGTTACGATATTGCTGAAAAATTCATCATCGATCTTTAATTCATTTCTACCCTGTTCGAAAGTAATTCCAAATACATCTTTTCTTTCGATCGGTGCAGGAACATAATCAGGATCGATCTCGATAACACAGTAGTTACCTTTTTTCTTCTCTTTTAAGATTGCAAGAGCTTCATCTGTATAACCTGGCGCAATAACACCATCAGATACTTCTCTCTTAATTACCATAGCGGTAGAAGCATCACATACGTCAGATAAAGAGATAAAATCTCCGAAAGAAGACATACGGTCTGCACCTCTAGCACGGATATATGCATTTGCCAGTGGAGTAAACTCAATATCCATATCGTCTACCCAGTAGATCTTCTTCTCTACATCAGAAAGTGGAAGTCCTACTGCTGCA
>JAGAOC010000021.1 GCA_017623935.1 Agathobacter sp.
GGTTGATCATGATTCCTATTTTCAAAATATGGATGAGACTGCTTTTGATGTAGTATCTAAATACACGAATTCCAAAGAATTAGTTACAGTTAAGGATTATAGAAAAAAGGAGGGAACATACAATATGTGCAAAGCGATTCGAGATATGATTGAAGATGGAAGAGCTGAAGGAATTGAACAGACAAAAATAGAGAATGCAAGAAATCTATTGGATGTCTTATCAGATGAAGTTATCGCAGAAAAAATCGGTCTGTCAATTGAGAGAGTAAAAGAATTACGCAGAGAACAGGTAGAAGATTGAGAATATGGATCAACATAACATGCAAAATAGACAACAGAATAACAACCAGCATGAAACATCTCCGGTGATCAAGACACTTGCTCTTGCAGCCATGTTTCTGGCGATAGGTCTGATCCTTCCTTTTGTGACAGGGCAGATCCCTCAGATTGGGAAAATGCTGCTACCTATGCATATTCCGGTATTGTTGTGCGGACTCATCTGTGGCAGAAAATACGGACTGGCAGTAGGGTTCATAACACCCCTCCTTCGGTCGGTATTATTTTCAGTGCCGGTATTTTATCCAACTGCCATAGCCATGGCATTTGAACTGGCAGCCTATGGATTTCTTGTGGGACTCCTCTATGAAAAAGCACGGTGGCATTGTATTGTGTCCTTATACCGCTGTCTGATTGGGGCTATGATCTGTGGAAGGTTGGTATGGGGCATTGTGGATTGCCTATTGCTAGGATATGGAGAGAATGGATTTACGTTGCAATTGTTCTTTACTACAGCTTTCTTTAGTGCAATACCGGGGATCATTTTACAACTGGTACTGATCCCTTCCATCATGTTGCTGTTGAATAAGACAGGGCTGGTGCATTTTCATAGACATCATGGACATGAACAGGGGAGAAAATGTCACCCAAGGGAGCAGGAGAATTAAGCAGAGTAGATAGAAAAGAAGTAGTAGGACAGGAAAAAAGCAGGAGCAGTAGGGGATGTTAAATCAGATAAAACAGAAAGTTACTACGTTGATAGAAGAAAAACCACAGGTACTCCTTGCCATTGATGGCAGGTGTGCTGCGGGAAAGACCACTCTGGCACAAAAACTGGCAGAGATCTTTTCCTGTCCGGTGATCCATATGGATGATTTTTTCCTAAGGCCGGAGCAGAGAACAAAGGAACGCCTAGAGACGCCAGGGGGGAATGTAGACCATGAGCGCTTTTTAGAGGAAGTCATGACTCCACTAAGAGAGCGGAAAGGATTTTCTTACCGTCCTTTTGATTGTCATAGTCAGCAGTTCAAAGAGCCGGTCAGGATTTCGCAAGGTACGCTTATCATTGTGGAAGGTTCTTATTCCTGCCACCCGAGTCTGTGGGATCATTATGATCTTCGCATTTTCTTAGATGTGACAGAAGAGGAACAGAGAAAACGGATCCTTAAGAGAAACGGGGAAGTTGCTGCAAAGATCTTTCAAGAGAAATGGATTCCTATGGAAGAGAAATACTTTGAACAGTTTCATATTAGAGAGAAATGTGATATAATAAAAGAATACTATTAGGAAAAAAGGGGGATTTTATGGAGAAGAGAAGAAAGGTTTGGGGAACAAAGCTATTATTGGCTTTCGGGTGTTTTATATGTGGAATCCTGATCAGCCGGTATGACGTACAAGCTGGTTATGTTGGGGACAATTGGTATTATGATGGGGGAAATCTATACTATTGTGATGAGAATGGCGACATTGATTACGATTTTGTAGGTGTGGTAAAAGGAGCTCATGGTTCTTTAGTCTATGTCAAAAATGGTATGTTTGACAGTACTTATCGTGGAATCGCTTGCTATGGTGACGCTAAGGTATTTATTAGCGGAGGATATCTTGTGGATTACTTTACAGGTCTGGTGACTCATGATGAGACGCTGCACCCGGAAGTGTCTGATAACTACAC
>JAGAOC010000003.1 GCA_017623935.1 Agathobacter sp.
CTGAGCCAGGATCAAACTCTCATGTTAAAAAGTTGATCTCCAGAATAAATCTGGCTTTTAGTTTCTGTTTTATCAGAATCTACTGTTAAAGGTTGTTAATCAATTGCTTGATTACCTTGTTCGTCTAACCTTTCGGTTAGTTGAATAATTCTCATTGAATCTTTCAAGGTTATTCACTGTTCAGTTATCAAAGTTCTTTGTTTTTCGACCGCTCTCGCAGTCAGCTTGATTATATTATCATGATGTTGTTCCTTTGTCAAGAACTTTTTTCATCTTTTTTAAAATATTTTCAAGTGAGCGGAGAAGGAGGGATTTGAACCCTCGCGCCGCTGTTAACGACCTGCACCCTTTCCAGGGGTGTCCCTTCGGCCAGCTTGGGTACTTCTCCAAGTTGCTCGAATCTACAATCCATGATTGCATATATCGAACCATTTTATTCCCATCACCTATTTTTAGGCAAAAAGAAGCGGAGAGGATGGGATTCGAACCCATGTGCCCTTGCGGACAAACGGTTTTCAAGACCGCCTCGTTATGACCACTTCGATACCTCTCCGTATGTTGCGCTCTCATTCAGCGCAGAACCTATATTACCACCATAAAATGAAATTGTCAACAAAAAATTACAATTTTTCTAATTTTTTTAAAAATCCTTCTGCAACCCTGATATCTTCTGGGGTTGTGATCTTGATATTCATATAACTTCCTGGAATCAGTTTTACCTTTTTTCCAAAAATATATTCAGCTACCATAGCATCATCTGTAATAGAAGGAACATTCTGCGGTTCTTTATCCAGCCGCTCCATTAACTCTCTATATGCTTGATCGATCAATGGATACGAAAAACTTTGAGGTGTCTGGATCATCCACAGGGTAGACCGATCCGGAGTCGCAACTGCAAATCCATTCTCATCAGAAACTTTGATGGTATCCTTTACCGGCATTCCTACTACACAGGCCTCCTCTTCAACTGCAGCCTGTATCGAACGTTCTATCGTGTCGATTTCCACACAAGGTCTTGCTCCGTCATGGATCAGCACATAATCATAATCCGATAACTGCTTTAGACCTTCATATACAGAGTGATAACGTTCTTTTCCACCGGGAACTATGGCAGAAACCTTTGTAATGTTGTATTTTTCTACGATCTCATTCCGACAGAATTCCACATCTTCTTTACCTGTGACCAATATAATAGTGGAAACACTGCTGTCTTGAAACGCTTTTAAACTATAATATAATACAGGCTTTTCATTTAAAAGCATATACTGTTTTGGAATATCGCTCTGCATACGGGTTCCTCTGCCCGCAGATAATACAATAGCTGCTGTTCTCATATTATTCTCCTAGTTTCAGGTTTGGTATCGCATTTAAATCTAATCCAGCACGTTTTCCTGCCAAATAATCATAATAAGCCGCTGCTCCGATCATTGCTGCATTATCAGTACATAAGATTGGGGATGGATGATAGAATTTCACGCCCTTTTTCCGGCACATTTCTTCCATAGCTTTACGGATCGTTCCATTAGAAGCCACTCCTCCTGCAATTGCAAAACTGTCCATATGATATTCATCTATGGCATGAGCCGCATGATCCACCAAGACATCTGTAACTGATTTCTGGAAAGAAGCAGCCACATCAGCCTGGTTGATAGGGATATCTTTCATTTTGCAGCCGTTCAGATAATTCAACACTGCAGATTTTAAACCGCTAAAGCTGAAATCATAGACTCCATCTGCCACTTTTGCCCGTGGAAATGAGATTGCCTCCGGATTCCCCTCATGAGATACCTTCTCAATCTTAGGTCCTCCCGGATAGCCCAGTCCGATAGCACGAGCCACTTTATCAAAAGCTTCTCCTGCCGCATCGTCTCTGGTCTTACCAAGGATCTCGTATTTTCCATAGTCTGTTACTTTTACTAGGTGGGTATGACCACCGGAAACCACCAGACACAAAAATGGCGGTTCTAATTCCTTATTTTCAATATAATTAGCACTGATATGACCTTCAATATGATGCACTCCGATCAACGGAATTCCCGCTGCATAACTGATGGCTTTTGCTTCAGCCACTCCCACTAAAAGAGCACCTACAAGACCTGGTCCATAGGTCACACCGATAGCGTCAATATCTTTTAAGGTCATATCTGCATCCGATAATGCCTGCTCAATGACCTGATCGATCTTCTCAATATGTTTTCTTGAAGCAATCTCTGGCACTACTCCGCCATATAAAGTATGCAGATCGATCTGAGATGATATCACATTAGATCTGACATCCCTTCCATTGACCACAACTGCTGCCGCGGTCTCATCACAGGAGCTTTCGATTGCCAATATTTTAATTTCCTGATTCATGTTACTCTTCCTCTTTCGGAGCCTCGATCTGGTAATATACTTTGATCTTCCATTTTCCGTCTTCGTCTTTTACCATGACATACATCTGGTAAGTATTTGTATATTCTTTGTCCTCTCTGACAAAATAAGACGCAGAAACATATGCCAGATCCTCTCCGGTAGCACTATCTGTCTTATACAATACATCATTACTGTCACAAACATCTGTCTGAACGATTTCCTTCTTACGAGCCTCATACAACTCCACATCTGCCTGAACAGAGATCAGATAACTGTCAAACGGGTTATTTGCCTGAAGTTCATCATCCATAAGTTCATAAGCCACCTGGCACATTTTTTCCAGTTCTTCCTGAGTATATTCCTCCTGGTGGAATGCTGAGATGATCTTGTTATATAATTTCACAACCTCTCTTGGAGTCTCAGGATATTCCTTTTCCAGATCCAAGGTTGTGATCTTCTGAACTTTCGTCAATGCTTCATTTTCTGAAGCTGCTCCTTCTTTCTTCAAAAAATAATACCCAACACAGATCAACGCGATACAAAGAATTGCTACAATCGTAATTCCCACTTTTTTCTTCATAGACTAATCCTCCTCAAAAACAAGTTCTACGCTTTTGCCATCTTTCCCCAAATGTGCCTTCGGAAAAATACTCCTTACTTCATTCATATAACTTTCCCCATGAACGAGAGATGGGGAAAAATGAGTCAGCCACAGTTCATTCACCTGGGCTCTTTTCGCCATTTCTGCTGCTTCATAGAAAGTCATATGCTTATATTGTTTCGCCTTTGCCAGCTTCTCTTTCTCTGCATACATTCCCTCACAGATAAAAAGATCTGATCCTTCTGCCGCCTGGACGATGGCATCCACCGGTCGGCTGTCTGTACAATAGGTTACTTTTAAGCCTTTTCTGGCGGCGCCCAACACCATATCCGGTGTATAGGTGATTCCATCCTGTTCAATGGTCTCCCCTTTTTGCAGGCGGCTCCATAATTTCATCGGGATCTCATGTTCCTTGGCCTTTTCCACGGAAAATTTACCTGCCCGCTTGATCTCCACGGAATATCCATAACAAACTACGTTGTGTTTTACCCGAAAAGCATGAATATGATATCCGTTAATCTCTAAATATTCGTCCGCTTCGCTCAATTCGATACATTGAATCGGAAAAGGCAGCTCCGGTGCGATCATCCGAAGCGCACCTACCACTTTCTCTAGTCCTCTCGGTCCAATGATGGTAAGAGGCTCTGTCCGTTCTGCATTCCCCATGGTAAGGAGAAGCCCCGGCAGTCCACTGATGTGATCCGCATGAAAATGAGTCACACATAAAATATCGATGGGCTTAAAACTATGCCCTGCTTCCTTTATTGCAATCTGGGTTCCCTCTCCACAGTCTACTAAAAGACTGCTTCCATTAAATCGTAACATCATAGATGTCAGCCAACGATATGGAAGAGGCATCATTCCTGCTGTTCCCAGCAAACATACATCTAACATATTATTACATCCTTATAAATCACACATCATTACCCAGGCATCTTCTCTGGGTTTTTCATAAAAATTCTTGCGACAGCCAACCTGTTCAAAGCCTTGCTTCTCGTATAAACGGATCGCCGGTTCGTTGGATACTCTTACTTCTAAAAATATCTTTTCCGTTCCTCTGGCTTGGGCTTCTTTCTTAAGCTGCTCTACAAGTTCGCTTCCTACGCCCTTGTTCCGGCTGGAACTATCTACTGACACATTGGTGATCTCCCCTTCTTCAAAAGAAAGACAGATTCCGATATAACCAAGTACTCTGTCTTCTTCCTCTGCCACCAAAAATAAAGCTTCTTCCTGAGACAGGCTGTCCATAAATGCCTTTTCGCTCCAAGGCATAGAAAAATTCTCCTGCTCGATCCTTGCCACCCCGGAGACATCCCGGGCTTCCATCTTCCTTATCAACATATACGAAAATCCTTCTGATTCTCCTGTCGCTCTCGCTCCGCCTGAGAGGCCCGCAGATAATCCGGCTTATGCTCTGCCGCCGGTTGAGCTTTCCCTTGTCTGCATAATTCCATACCCAGTACTGCTACAGAAGAAGCTCTCTGCTTATTCTGATGAGCCGGTGCAAAAGAAAATGGCACCTTACAATTCTCTTCTATATATTCTTTAAAAACAACCACACCATCTCCTAAGAAGATCACTTTTCTTCCAAGAGAATTAATTTTCTCAATGATATCCTGTATCATGACCACACATTGAGGCTCTATTACAGTAAATTCCTCACCCTGAAATTCATATAATCCGGTATAGGTCTGCTGGCGTCTTGCATCCATAAGCGGACAGATCACCTCACTGCTGCCCCACAGATTATATGCCAAAGCATCTACTGTCGGCACAGACACGATCGGCTTGTTAAGTGCCAACGCCATTCCTTTTGCAGTGGCAGAGCCAATTCTAAGGCCTGTAAAGGATCCCGGTCCTGCGGATACTGCAATGACATCTATGGAATTTAGATCCAGTTCCACCATGCCTGCCACTTCATCTAACATAGGAAGCAACGTCTGGGAATGGGTCTTTTTATAGTTAATGGTATATTCCCCTAAAAGGTTATCATCCTCCACCAGTGCCACACTTGCCACCAGCCCGGAGCTGTCTAATGCTAATACTTTCATTCTGTTACCTCTTTGATCGTAATTCTGCGGTAATCAAAACCTTTTTCTAAATCTTTCTCAATGGTAATATCTTTGCGGACTTCCGGAAGGATCTCCTCGATAAGATTCGCCCACTCGATCATGGTAAGCCCATCTCCATAGAAATAATCCTCATATCCTATCTCATCCATCTCTTCAATATCGCCAATACGATATACATCAAAATGATAAAAAGGCATTCTGCCCTCTTCATAGACCTGTACAATGGTAAAAGTCGGACTGCACACAGCTTCTTCAATGCCCAATCCTTCGGCAATCCCCTGGGTCAATACAGTCTTCCCCACACCAAGGTCTCCTACCAGCGTGTAGACCTCCCCTGGTTTTGCTTCTGTGCCAAGGCGCTGCCCCAGTTTTCTTGTATCTTCTGCTGAAAAACTCTCGTAAATTGTTATCTGTTCCATTTTATTCTCACCTGTTAGCGTGACAAGCTCTTTCCTAATCTATAAGAATCCAACTGGGCTTTTGCCAGCTTAACCAGTTCGTCCATCTGGCTGATCTGCGCCTTCGGGATAATATAAGCATTCACCCGGTTGCTGTAAATTAAGACATGCTTCTTAGTTGCGATCATCTTATAAACACTCTCCCAAGGTAAAACCCCTTCTTCTTCTCCCTGAGTAACCGTTACTCCTTTCTCATCGAAGGAATAATGCAACACACCTGACAACACGGTATTTACTTTCATGGTGCTCTTCGCCCGAAGCCAAAGTGTCCCTGGAATATACGCTACGATCACGATCGCGATTACAACATACATAATTCCATAGCCAATATTTCCTTCCCCAAACTGAGCTCCTGCCATTACCAAACACAGGATCCCAATTAAAATGGAGATGATCCCCTGGCTGCTTAAATAGGTCTGACGGATATTAAATCCAAACAGATCCTTATGATCGATCTGAACATCAAATTCAATTTTCATGATACTCTCCTTCATAACTGCTCTTCGGAAAGAGTCAAGATTTTTATTCTTCATTATAGCATTTCTAATAAAAAATGAAAAGGGGAAATCACTTCCCCTTTTCACTATGACTGACGACCTTTTAAAATTGGTGATAATGGTTTGTATACCAACATGGTAATGAATACTGAGAATAATCCTTTCAGCATGGTAAATGGCATATTAAAGCATACCAGACACTGCAGGATGGAATCGATCTTTGCCCAAGGCACGATTGCCTGATAAGCAGAAAGAATAGCTTCTTTTGACATGAAATTATAGTAGATCGGATAGGTCAGGAAATAATTAGAAAATACGCTGAGTACTCCCATAACTACCATTCCTGTTAATGCACCGATCAATGCGCTCTTGCGGGTCTTTTTGTATTTATAGATCAAACCTGCCGGAAGCACAAAGGCTACACCTAAGATGAAATTGGAAAGTTCGCCTACACCACCGGTAGAGGTAATGGTCAGATGAATGAGATTCTTGATCAGGCAGACAAAGATTCCGCAAGAAGGCCCCATAGAAAAGGCTCCGATCAATGCTGGCAATTCTGACAGATCCATCTTAATAAATCCTGGCATAAATGGCACAGAAAAATCCAAGAACATGAGTACATATGCTACTGCTGATAACATAGCTGTTACCGCTAAAAATCGCACATTGACTCTGCCGCTTGTGCTTGCCTTTGTCCGAGGTTTTGTTTGTGTTGTTACTGTGGTTGTGTTGTCCATAATGATTCTCCTTTTACAATTAGATTTGTAAGTTCGGAACTCTTCATAATTAAAAAAGGTCTTGCTTTGTGCAATAAAAATCCCCGGACGATAGATCATCCGGGGCAATTATGGTTCTAGGTAATATAGGGTTCATATATACATCTGCCTCTTTACAAAGGCACCTCAATGACGTCTCTTAGAAATGGTTCTTGCACCACTCTCTAAATATGAACACTCATGTTACTTGAATCACTCTTCTCTCATCCAGACTATACTGTCGGTTCCGGATTCTCACCGGATCGGCTGCTTTCGCAGTTCACGGACTTACTGATGCAATTTAAAAATTGCTGATTCAGTTCACCGTCGGTCGGGAATTCACAGATACTTCTGTGGCACCCTGCCCCGAAGAATTCCTTATTCACTTCTCTGCTATTATATGCTATTTGCATATATTAGTCAACGAAATTTCTTTGTTTTTTGTTTCTAATTATTCACCTTATGGTGCACCATCTTGGAATCTTCCGTCAACGGTAAAAAGGTATACCCATTGGCAAAGCTCCAGCAAATGATCTGCTCCACTGCTTCTACACTGAACTCTCTTGTATCGTGTTGCAAAACAACAGAGACCGGTCTCTCTTGTACGCCAAGGATCACGTTGGCTGCCACCTCATCAGCAGTTGTAGCACCATCCACATCTAAGCTCGCCACATTCCAATCACAGTAGAGATAGCCCTTAGAAGACAGGTCTTTGGTCAAAGAAGACATAATCCCCTCTTTATACTTTCGGCTGACTGTGTTAGAAGATCCTCCCGGAAAACGCACAATGACCGGGCGGACTCCCGTCTGTTCTAAACAGATATCACTCATTTGTTTCAGATCTGCATAGTATGCCTGCTTGCTCTCGTAGATCTTACTGTAATCATGACTGTATGAGTGCAGGGCAATAGTATGCCCTCTTTCATATGCCTGACCGATCAGATCCTGATACTCCTCATGCTGATTCGTTACAAAAAATGTAACCTTTACTCCGTATTTATCCAATATATTCAAGAGTTTTTCTGTATATTTTCCCGGTCCATCGTCAAATGTCAGATATATCACTTTGTCATTCGGGATCTCTGTGATATTTTCTTCGGAACCTTCGCCTGATAAGGTTGCCTGCTGCCCTTCATCGGATGAAACATCCTGCTGTTTGTCACCTGAGACGTTTTCTCCTGTTGTCTCTCCCGACGGTTCCGCCGGTTGTTCCTCTTTGTATACAATGGTCCTGGTGACCGTTGTCTCATTTCCAGAACTGTCGGATACGCTGTAGGTCACTACTCCATCCTGTTCCTGACGCACAACCTGCTTTGTAATATCACCATTATAATTATCTACCGCGGAAAACCCTTCTTCCATATATGATTTTCCCGGACTGGTAAAAACATTTTCATTAGATCTTAATGCAATGACCGGTGGGATACTATCTTTGATCACCACCGTTTCTGTTGCAGAGACCGTATTCTTTTTATATCTGGCAGTATAGGTTACCTGATATTCCCCCAATTTCTGAAAATCGACTTCTCCCTCCATTTCTACATCTACCGGTCTTCCTGCCCGATTAAAGATCGAACCTTTATAGATTGCTGTTACTTCTGGCACTTCATAATCTATTCCGTATTCAAGATAGATATTTTCCCCATCTGAAATGCTCAGTTCTAATGAATAGTGATTCATTTTCACAAGAAATAACACTGTCACCAGCGCAAAAACGCTAAAGACCAGCAGAACTTTCAAGGTATTTATTTTTTTCTTTCGTCGTTTCATAATGCCAAATGATTAACCATTAATTCCCTTCATCGTAAGCTGAATTCTCTGTTTTTTCAGATCAACACTCATAACTTTTACTTCTACGATATCTCCAACGCTGACAGCTTCTAACGGATGTTTGATAAAGCGGTCACAGATCTGAGAAATATGCACCAGTCCATCCTGATGAACACCGATATCTACGAAAGCACCAAAATCAATTACGTTACGGACAGTTCCTTTTAAGATCATGCCCGGTGTTAGATCTTTCATTTCCAGAACGTCACTGCGAAGGATCGGCTTTGGCATATCCTCTCGTGGATCCCGGCCTGGTTTCTCTAATTCTTTTACGATATCACGTAAGGTAAGTTCTCCCACCTCTAATTCTGCTGCAAGTTTCTTGTAATCAGAAACCTTCTTGGAGATTCCTGCCACATTACGGCTCTTTACATCCTCTAATGTGTAGCCCAACTTAGCAAGAAGCTCTTTTGTAGCTGCATAGGATTCCGGATGAACTCCTGTAGCATCTAACGGATTTTTTCCGCCGGAAATACGCATAAATCCTGCACACTGCTCGTAAGCTTTTGGTCCTAATTTTGCCACTTTTAAAAGCTGGGAGCGGGAAGTAAATTCACCATTTTCTTCTCTATAAAGCACGATATTTTTTGCAATTGGTTTACTAATACCGGAAATATATTCTAACAGTGATGCAGAGGCAGTATTTAAGTCTACACCTACTTTATTTACACAGTCTTCTACTACACCGCCTAATGCTTCGCTTAATTTCTTCTGGTTCATATCATGCTGGTACTGACCAACACCAATGGATTTTGGATCGATCTTTACCAATTCTGCCAAAGGATCCTGGAGACGTCTTGCCATAGAAGTTGCACTTCTCTGTCCTACGTCAAAATTCGGGAACTCTTCTGTTGCCAGTTTGCTGGCAGAATATACGGAAGCTCCTGCCTCATTTACAATAATGTACTGCACCTGAACCGGGATCTCTTTTAACAGGGAAACAATGACCTGCTCGGATTCTCGGGAAGCTGTACCATTTCCCAGGGAGATCAAAGTAATGTGGTACTTGGAAATTAATTTCTTTAAAACTGCTTTTGCTTCTTCCACTTTATTCTGTGGCGCAGTTGGATAGATCACTGTGGTATCTAAAACTTTTCCAGTAGGATCTACTACTGCCAGCTTACATCCGGTTCTAAAAGCCGGATCCCAGCCTAACACTACCTGGCCAGCGATCGGTGGCTGCATGAGGAGCTGCTCTAAGTTCTTGCCAAAGACTTTGATAGCACCATCTTCTGCTTTCTCTGTCAATTCATTACGGATCTCTCGCTCAATAGATGGGGCGATAAGACGCTCATATGCATCTGCGATCACTTCTACTAAAACAGGGCTTGTCTCCTTATTATCACGGGTAATGATCTTCTTCTCTAAATAGCGGATGATATCTTCCGTTGGAGCTTCAATCTTAACATTTAAGATCTTCTCTTTCTCACCACGGTTCACTGCCAGCACACGATGTCCTGCTACTTTTGCTACGGCTTCGTCAAATTCATAATACATTTCGTATACGGATTCTGCTTCCGGATCTTTTGCAAGAGAGATCAGACGACCTTTCTTGAAAGTCAGATCACGAATAGCGGTACGATAAGCAGCATCATCAGAAATAAACTCTGCCAAAATATCCTTAGCTCCTGCAATGGCTTCTTCTGCGGAATTTACTTCTTTTTCGGCATCTATGTATTTTGCTGCCTCTTCCAAAAGGGAAGTCTCCATCATCTGAAGCATAATGAGATTTGCTAATGGCTCTAAACCTTTTTCTTTTGCAATCGTCGCTCTTGTTCGACGTTTCGGGCGATATGGTCGATAGAGATCATCTACTGCTACCTGAGTGGTCGCTGCTAAGATCTGGGCTTTTAACTCTTCTGTCAGTTTGCCCTGTTCTTCGATACTTGCTAATACGGTCTGTTTCTTTTCTTCCAGATTCCGAAGATAAGTCAAACGATCAAAAAGATTTCTTAACACTTCGTCATTTAATGCCCCGGTAGCTTCCTTTCGGTATCTGGCAATAAATGGAATGGTATTTCCTTCATCTATTAATTTCACAGCGGCTTCTGCCTGACTGACTTTAATGCCAAGTTCTTCCGCTAAAGTTGCGATAATATCCATTTTTTAGTCCTCTTTCTTAATAATTTCATACTTTTTTACTTTTCCTATTATATACGAAGTGATACAATGAAATCAACAATCCAATCATGGAGGTATTACTTTGGATCAACAGTTTTATAATCAACAATATAACCCAATGCCCCCACGGGACAAGCGCTCCCGTTCTATGGAGACCGCATCTTTAGTTCTGGGGCTGATCTCATTTACCACCTGCACCTGCTTGTATATATCTCTCGCCTGTGGTGCCCTGGCAATCCTGCTGGGAATCTTATCAAAAGGCGGAGAATTGACTATGAGCAATCGTGCACAAGCCGGTGTGATCATGGGTATTTTAGGATTGGTATTTACCGTAGTTGTCTATGCGGCATCTTTCGCCATCGCTATTTCCGCTTACGGAAGCATTGAAGGAATCCTTCAGGCCTACTGCGAAATGTACGGAATCGATTATACGGAATTTTATAACAGCCTTTTCTCTGTTAGCCCATAAGGGGGATTCCCCAGATTCCTAATACCAAGTTTTTGATCAGACAGTTCACGATCACAATTGCCAGAGCAAGCCACAGATAAATATTCCGATAGTGCATTGCGATCCGGATCTTATGTCGGCTGACTCTTTCAATGGTCTGGGAGATCATGAACCAACCGCCTACTACAACTGCATACAGCACAAAAGGATGATAAAAGAAACTCGTAAGCAGATGTCCGTCTAACAGACTCAATACTGCTCTTGTTCCTCCACATCCGGGACAATAATACCCGGTCATTACATGAAGAGAACATGCCGGAATATAATGTGCCAGTGAAAAGTCAAAGATTATGGATGCTGCCACGTATAAGGCAAAAATTCCACAGACGATCCAGCCTGTCACATAAAAATAAATATCCTGAGATGGTTCTGCTTTCATTCTTTTTCCTCTCTTTTTCATAAGTGCTTTTTTTCATACAGTGAACAGTATAAGGGTATTCTACATAATTTGTCAACGAAAGGAGTTTAATTATGACAGGACTTCAGATGAACGTTAATCATTCACAAGACAACTGGATGCACAGTGCAGTTCTAAAGCCACAGGACGACCAGATTCAAGCAGATTCTAAGGATCAAAGCACCACGATCTCGCCGGTTTCTGAAGATTCTAAGTCCATCTCTGACAAAGCAAATGAAGAATGTGAAACTTGCAAGAAGAGAAAATACAAAGACGGATCTGACGAAACAGATGTGTCTTTTAAATCTGCTGCCCATGTTTCTCCCGAAGCTGCCGGTGCTGCTGTTCGGGCGCACGAAAATCAGCACGTTAAAAATGCCTATGAGAAGGCCGAAAAAGACAATGGCGAAGTGCTTTCTGCCTCTGTTACGATCCGCACAGGACGATGTCCGGAATGTGGACGTACCTATGTTGCCGGCGGAACCACCAAGACTATGATCAAATACACCGATGAGACAAATCCTTACCAGCAAAATCAAAAGGTTCTGGATTCTGCTGAGTTTTCAGGAGCAAATATTAATTCAGTTTTATAGCAAGGAGTCATCATGAACACAACTCGAAAAGAACTTAAACGTATTGCCCTGGGTAATCTGACCGGGCACTATCTTGTGCCAATTCAGGTTTTTATTTTGGCAACTTTTATTACTTCTATTCTAGAACTGCCCTTTTTAATGTTACAGACCACTGAGACATCCACAGTGCAGAATGTAACCTTCTATCTGGCAGAATTTCTGATCGCTTTGGTAAGCTCAGTCCTTACCATCGGACAACACCGAATGCATCTGTCCATGGCAAGAAAAGAATCTTTTTCCAAGAATCAGATCTTCTATGGATTTAAGAACCACACTGACCATTATATCCTGTATGGCCTGATCGTTACGGTATCAACTTATATAACAATGATCCCATATTACATTGCGCAACATCTTCTTAACCAAGCGCTCACTGTTAATATGGTACTTCTCTGTATCGGCCTTGCTATCTTAAGCCTGCTGTTACAGATCATTCCTCAGTTGGAATTTTCACTTTTATATTTTGTAGCTTTAGAAAACGAAGAATTATCTGCAAAACAAGTCTTGCAGAAATCCCACGCTCTGATCAAAGGACACCGGGGAAAACTTTTTGTTCTGCTCCTTAGTTTCTTCGGAATGGATCTGCTTGCAATGTTATCTATGGGAATCGGTTACTTATGGTTGCATCCATATCAGATGCAAACGTTAAGTAATTTCTACTTAGATCTTAAAGGAGAACTTCCTGCCCAGGAGACATCAACTTTTAATCAATATGCATAATAAAAAACTGGAAGCCCCTGTTATAACAGATAGGCTTCCAGTTTTTTATAATACTTTTGTTGTCCACTTGGAGCAGTCCCAAACTTCTCCAACGATATCCTGATAGAATTCCGGTTCGTGGCAGATCAAAAGCACTGTACCACGATATTCTTTTAAAGCTCTTTTTAACTCATCCTTCGCGTCCACATCTAAATGGTTGGTAGGCTCGTCTAACAATAAGATATTAGTAGTACGGTTCATAAGCTTACATAACCGCACCTTCGCCTGTTCTCCACCACTTAAGACTCTTACCTGACTTTCAATATGCTTCGTGGTAAGTCCGCATTTTGCCAGGGCGGACCGTACTTCATACTGGGAAAATGCTGGGAATTCATCCCAGATTTCCTGAATACAAGTATTAGTATTCTCCCCTTTGATCTCCTGTTCAAAGTAACCGATCTCCAGATTCTCTCCTAAGTCTACTGTTCCTTTCAGAGAAGGGATAAGGCCTAAGATACTTCTCAGCAGTGTGGTCTTTCCAATTCCGTTAGCTCCAACTAACGCCACCTTATGTCCTCTTTCCAAAGATAAGTTCAGAGGCTTGGATAATGGCTCATCATATCCAATGACAAGGTCTTTTGTCTCAAATACCATCTTGCCAGGCGTTCTTCCTAACTTAAAGTTAAACTCCGGCTTTGGACGCTCGGCTGCCAGCTCGATCACATCCATCTTATCTAACTTCTTCTGACGGGACATTGCCATATTACGGGTAGCTACCCTAGCTTTGTTTCGCGCCACGAAGTCTTTTAACTCGCTGATCTCCTGCTGCTGTTTCCGGTAAGCCGCCTCTAACTGAGATTTCTTTACTTCATAAACTTCCTGGAACTTATCATAATCTCCTACATAACGATCCAGTTTCTGATTTTCCATATGATAAATAATATTAATTACATCATTTAAAAATGGAATATCATGAGAGATCAGGATAAATGCATTCTCATATTCCTGTAAGTAACGTTTTAACCAGCTGATATGTTCCTCATCCAGATAGTTGGTAGGCTCGTCCAAAAGCAGGATATCCGGCTTTTCTAATAAAAGTTTTGCCAAAAGGACTTTCATTCGCTGGCCACCGCTTAAGTCTGTAACATCATGGTCTAAGCCCAGATCTAATAAACCTAAGGCTCTTGCCACTTCTTCAACCTTAGCATCAATGACATAGAAATCATGAGTATCCAACATATCCTGAATGGTTCCCAATTCTTCCATCATGGAATCCATTTCTTCCGGTGAAGCCTCCCCTAAATGATCGCAGATCTGGTTCATCTTCTCTTCCTGTTCAAAAAGCCAGGCAAAAGCAGATTTTAACACGCTTTCTATGGTCATGCCTTTGGTCAGGGTAGAGTGCTGGTCTAAGTATCCCACACGGACATTTTTTGACCATTCTACTTTTCCTTCGTCCGGCATTAATTTTCCTGTGACAATGTTCATGAAGGTCGATTTTCCTTCTCCATTGGCACCTACTAATCCAATATGTTCTCCTTTTAGTAAGCGGAAAGACACATCATCAAAAATAGCTCTGTCTCCGAATCCATGGGTTAAATGTTCTACGTTTAATATACTCATAAATCTATCCTATCCGATCTCGTATTTCTGAAACAATGGCTTCTGCCACATCCGCTTTGGACATGATTTCTAATTCTTTGCAGTCTTCTTTTGTGATAAGGGTTACCACGTTGGTATCTGTTCCAAATCCTGCACCTGCCACTTTCAAGTTGTTGGCAACGATCATATCCACTTTCTTCTTTTCCAGTTTAATTCTGGAATTCTCTAACATATTCTCTGTTTCCATGGAAAATCCACAGATGAACTGTCCTTCTTTCTTATGAGCGCCCAAATAAGATAAGATATCCTCGGTGCGCTCCAGTTCTAACATAGAATCTCCGTCTTTTTTCTTGACTTTCTCTGTGGCAGGATGAGCCGGTCTATAGTCCGCTACTGCTGCCGTCTTAATGACCACATCCTGTCCTTCAAAGTTTGCCTTTACTGCTTCTGCCATATCTGCTGCAGAAACTACTGGGATCACCTTAACAAAAGGTGGCGGTGCAATGGATACAGGTCCTGTTACTAAAGTAACCTCTGCTCCTCTTCGCATACAGTTTTCTGCCAAAGAATAACCCATTTTTCCAGTGGAATGATTGGTAATAAAGCGTACCGGATCGATCTTCTCCTGAGTCGGTCCTGCTGTGATCAGGACTTTCTTACCGGATAAGTCTTTCTCGTGGGCTATGGTGCGTAAAATATAAGAAAGCAGAACTTCTGGTTCCGGCATTTTTCCGGCACCTGTATCCCCACAAGCAAGATAACCACTTGCCGGGTTTATAATTTCAAACCCGTAACGTTCAAGGATCTTCATATTGTCCAAAACGATCGGGTTCTCGTACATATTCGTGTTCATTGCTGGAGACACCAATTTCGGGCATTTGGCTGCCAAAATGGTGGTAGTCAGCATATCATCAGCAATTCCATGCGCCATTTTTCCGATCACATTGGCAGAGGCAGGAGCTACCATAAAGATATCTGCCCTTTTTGCCAATGCAACATGTTCTACATTGAACTGGAAGTTCCTGTCAAAAGTATCTACCAGACATTTGTTACCGGTTAAGGTCTCAAATGTAATTGGATTGATAAAATTTGTTGCGTTCTGTGTCATAATGACATTCACATCTGCATGGAGTTTCACCAGTGCGCTGGCAAGGTTTGCGATCTTGTAAGCAGCAATACTTCCTGTGACTCCTAATACTACACATTTTCCTTTTAACATGGAAACCTCCTGTTCTTATTTTTCTTTCTGCGCTTTTTTATTTCTATTCTTAATTTTCTTTCTTTACTTCGATGGGTTTCAAACGCATCAGCACTAATCCAATGGCTGAAACAATGATGGCAGCTACAATTGCTTCAATGACTCCGTTGAAGCTGATCACTCCACCGATCACACCTAATACTGCGTTTGGATCAATGGTCAGCGCTTCTGCATAAGCATCTTTATATAAGACGAAAATACTTCCCATTACGAGAATGGTATTTACCATAGCGCCTAATACACCAGAGTAGATAAAAGCTACTACGTTGCCATTTTTCTTCAAAGAAACTACTTCTAAAACAACTGCTACAACTAAAGCAATCACTACTGCTGCTACAGTTGCCCCTGTTGCATTCACTTCAAATCTCTTTACGACAAAGGCACGGATTCCTACTAAAAGGAAAATAGCGATCAAAGCATTGAGAACTGTTGCCCACACATTCTTTTTCTCCTGTGTTAACAGTTTCTTAACGCCTATGTATACAAAATAAGGTACCACACCTACTAAGATTCTTGGCACAAAGCAAATGAATGCACTCTTAAAGACTCCTGAAGTTCCGATCATACTCGCTGCCAATACCGGCGAAAATACGAAAGCTGACATAGAACTTGGCATAATTGTGTTTTTAATAAAGCTGGTAAGTCCAAAGATAAATCCTAGAAATGCTCCTTTTTTCGGTCCACAAAATAATGAGCCCAGGATTACTGGGATGTGAATGATAGTTGCATTAATTACCACCAGTGGAATATATCCAAGGGGTGTAAATGCCATGATGATGATGATTGCGGCAAAAAAGCTGGTAAGTACCAGTTCCGCGGTTTTGTTATTACGCATTGCGTTTCCTCCTATTCCAGGTAAGAGCCCTTCGGGTCTCCTCCTCTTTTGCTGCGGCAAATGCTGATGTATTTGCGCTGTCTGTCCAGCAGCTATTGATCGGTTCCATTTTCTGGTTTCCGTCAATGTCCTCATACTACCACTACTTTTTTCTAAGGTCAAGAAAAAAAGATTGCGCCTGGCGCAATCTTTTCGTGCGGTATAGCGAAGCAATAAACTTCTTCTCTACTTATTTTGAAGTCAAGATCGTCACAAGGGAGCTATAACGTTCACTCTGGTTCTCAATATCTTCCTGGGTCACTCCATAATATAAGTACACATCCTGGCACAATCTTTCTAAAATCTTGGTTGCTTTTTTACTTCCGCTGAAGGAGCAGGAAAGATGTGCAAAGTTATGCTCCAAGATAAATTCAATTTCTCCTCCTTCGGGAATCCGAATGATATAAATATGAAAATCCATTGGAATTTCTTCATCCGAAACTTCTCTTGCTATCTGACTTCGCTCTTCCATTTTCTCAAGAAAAGTAAGAACTGATTCCTCGCTGGTAGGATCCGGTGGGGCTACTTCCTGTAAATCCCCCAACAACTCCGGTCTGTGCTCAAGGATCAAAGATTCCTTTAAATTACTCCTCGCTTCTTCATATTGATCAGATCTTGAAGAAAGCTCTTTCGCTCCATACTCCTCTATCAGATACGCCGTTACTTCTTCTAAGGTATGAGGATCTGCTTCAATCCCCTTTTCTGCCTTATTCCTTTTTCTTCTATAAGAATTCTTTTTAATTCGCTCTATGATTCCCTGATTTTCATTTGGCTCTGCCACAAATACGCTGGTCGGTCCATCTGCTCCACCAATAATGGATACGGAAGAAGTTGCTTTCTTGGATTTTTTCATGGTAATCTCCTTACTTGTCATAATGTAAAACATTATACCACACTTAAACAGCGTCGCCACTCAAAAAAGCCGTCACACTTAAAAAGCTGCCACTCAGAGAAAGAGCCACCACTCAGAGAAAGAGCTGCCACACAAATTCTGTGTGACAGCCCCTTTGATTAATGTTCGTTATGTAACAGCTTATGTTCTTTTCCTTTTAAGATTCCTTCATACAGTGACTGTACGATTGGGTTCTCATTAGAAAGTTTGATCTGAGCTGCTTTATCAATATTGTACATTCCGTCATAACGCGCCTGTTTGGTACGAGGTCCGATTGGAGTCGGCTGACCGCCGCCGGCGATACAACCTCTCTTACAAGCCATGACTTCTACGAAATCATAATGTACTTCGCCTTTTTCCAGTTTCAAAAGAATCTCTTCTGCAGATTTTAATCCATTTACAATGGCGATCCGCACTTCTCTCTCTCCTAACTGAACAGTACATTCCTTGACGCCTTCTACACCGCGGACACCGCAGAAACTGATCTGCTCTAAATCTTCAATCTTATTGCTGTTGATCAGTTTTCTAAGGACAGCTTCTGTTACACCACCGGTAACACCAAAGATCGCTGCAGAACCGGAAGCCAGACCAAATGGCATATCTAAGGATTCTGATGGCATTCTGGACAGATCGATACCGCCTTCCTGGATCATACGGGTAACTTCTGTTGTGGTAAGTACGAAATCTACATCCTGTACTCCATCTGTAAAATGTTCCGGACGAACGATCTCATCCTTCTTAGCGGTACAAGGCATAATAGAAACCACGATGGTCTCTCTGGTGTCTTCTTTATTCATGCGGGCTTCTTCTTTGATCAAAGCACCAAACATCTGCTGTGGAGAACGGCAGGTAGAGATATTCTTCCTAAACTGTGGGAATTTCTTCTCACAGAAATTGATCCATCCTGGGCAACAGGAAGTAAATAATGGCAGGTTCTCTCCTGATTCCAAACGCTCTACTAACTCTTTGGACTCTTCCATTACGGTAAGGTCTGCACCAAAGTTCGTATCGTAGATCTCATCAAATCCCATTCTACGAAGGGCTGCTGCTAATTTACCTAAAGAATTCTCTCCTTTTGGAATTCCAAACTTATCACCGATCGCTACACGAACTGCTGGAGCGATCTGAACTACGACACGTTTATTCTTATCCGCAATTGCTTCCCATACGGAATGAACATTAGATTTAATGGTAATGGCACCTGTTGGACATACCACTCGACACTGTCCACATCCCACACAGTCTGTCTCGGACATCTGCTTATTAAATGCCGGCATAACTCTCATCTTAGAGCCACGGTATGCAAAATTCAGAACGCCTACCCCCTGGATCTCTTCACAGGTCCGGACACAGTCACCACATAAGATACATTTATTCGGGTCAATGACCACGCAGTTAGAAGAAGTATCCAGTGGCTGAATCTCTTTGGTGTTCTCGAAACGTACCCGATCTACTCCTAATTGAGTTGCTAATTTCTGTAATTCACAGGTTCCGTTAGCACGACAGGTAGTACAATCTCTACAGTGAGATGCTAAAAGAAGCTCCAAGATCAGCTTTCTATGGTGCTGTAATTTTGGTGTGTTGGTGTAAATGACCATGCCTTCCTTTGGTACTTCGGAACAGGATGCAAACACTTTTCCCCTGTCATCTTCTACTACACACATACGGCAAGCTCCATAAGTAGAAAGCTCAGAGTGGTAGCAGAAGGTTGGAAGGTCAATTCCTGCTTTACGAATAACAGAAAGCAGATTCTTTTCCCCTTCTAAAGGTACTTTTCTATTATTAATTGTAATGTACTTCATTTTCTTCCCCCCTAGCTTTCAATATAAACCGCACCAAATGGGCAGGCACTTTCACAGGCACCACACTTGATACATACAGAACTGTTAATAGTAAATGGCTTCTTGATCTCGCCAGAAATCGCTCCCACTGGGCAGTTTCTTGCGCACTTAGAACAACCTTTACACACTTCTGGGTTAATTGCGTATTTACGGAGGGCTGAACAGGTGTGAGAAGCGCATTTCTTCTCTACAACGTGTTCTTCATATTCCTTGCGGAAAAGTTTCAAGGTACTGACAACCGGAAGGGCTGCGCTCTTTCCAAGACCACAAAGGGCTGTTTCAGAAATGGTCTGAGCCAATTCTTCTAACATATCCAGATCTTCTAAGGTTCCGTTTCCTTTTACAATGCGCTCGAGGATCTCTAACATTCGTTTTGTTCCTTCACGACATGGAACACATTTTCCACAGCTCTCGTTCTGAGTAAAATTCATAAAGAAACGGGCAACTTCAACCATACAGGTATTTTCGTCCATAACTACCAGACCACCGGAACCGATCATTGCTCCCATCTTCTTCAAGGAGTCAAAATCCAGGTTAATATCCAGATGTGGTGTAATCAGACATCCGCCGGATGGTCCACCGATCTGAACAGCTTTGAACTTAGCGTCCCCTTTGATTCCGCCACCAATATCATAGATAACTTCTTTTAAGGTGGTTCCCATTGGCACTTCGATCAGACCTGTATTCTTTACGCTTCCTGTTAAAGCGAAAGCTTTTGTTCCCGGACTCTTCTCTGGTCCAATGGTCTTGTACCAGGCTGCTCCTTTATTAATGATCATTGGAACGTTGGCATAAGTCTCTACGTTATTTAAAACTGTAGGTTTTCCAAATAATCCCTGCTCTACAGTACGAGGCGGTTTTACTCGAGGCATTCCTCGACTTCCCTCAATGGAAGCTGTCAGGGCACTTCCTTCTCCACATACGAAGGCTCCTGCTCCACGGTTAATATGTAACTGGAAAGAGAAATCTGTTCCTAAGATATTATCTCCTAAAAGTCCACAGGCAGTAGCATCCGCAATGGCTTTTTTCAGACGATTGATAGCCAGTGGATATTCTGCTCTAACATAGACATAACCTTCCTGAGCTCCAACAGCATAGGCGGCGATCATCATTCCTTCAATCATCTTATGAGGATCACCTTCCATGATGCTTCGATCCATAAATGCCCCCGGATCTCCTTCATCACCATTACATACGATGTAACGGATCTTCTCTGGCTGTCTCGCTACCTGTTTCCATTTATATCCGGTCTGGAATCCTCCGCCCCCACGGCCTCTTAAGTTGGATTCATAGATCTCTTCTACTACTTCATCCGGTGTCATATCAAATAAAGCTTTTGCTAATGCCTGATATCCACCATGAGCAATAGCATCCTCAATATGCTCTGCATCAATATGTCCGCAGTTCTCTAAAACAAGTCTGGTCTGCTTCTTATAAAATGGAATCTCTTCCTGTTTTGGATATTCTACTCCATCCTGTTTATAAAGAAGATGGTGAAGGACTTCACCTTTCTTAATGGTCTGCTCATAGATTGCTTCGCAGTCATCCACAGATACCTTAGTATAGAGGATTCCCATTGGCTCAATCCTTACCAATGGTCCCATTTCACAGAAACCATGGCATCCGCTCTTCTTAACTTCGATCGGTCCATCCCCATGGGCGATCTCCGGTCCGAAACACACTTCTACATTTGGATCATTCTCTACCATCTTACAGATTTTCTCATAAATCTGTCCGGAACCTCCTGCCAGACAGCCGGTTCCTGCACAAATTAAGATACGGCACTTGCTGTTATCTACGATCTGCTTCGTGTCTTTCTGCAGTGCCTGCAACTTTCCTCTACTGTCAATTCTTTCCATCCTACGCACCTCTCAATTCCCGAATCAGCTCTGAAGCAGCATCCGGTGTCATTGCCGGATATACTTTATCGTTTACAGTTAATACCGGAGCCAGTCCGCAGGCTCCCAGACAAGATACGGTCTCCAATGTGAACATCATATCGTCTGTGGTTGGTTTCTCCTTAGAAACTCCTAATTCTGCATATAACCGTTCCAGGATCGCGGTGGATTTACGTACATGACAAGCTGTTCCATCACATACCTTGATAACATATTTTCCTTTTGGTTCAAAAGAAAAATTCTCGTAGAAAGTTGCCACACTAAAGGCTTTTGATTCTGTAATGCCAATCTGTTTTGCAACATACACCAGAAGTTCCGGTGGTAAATATCGATATTCACTTTGAATATCTTGAATGATTGGAATCAAAGCAGAAGAAGTTGCTCCATGTAGAGCAATGATCTCATCTGCTTTGTCGTAAAAACTCTTGTCTAACATATTTTCCTCCTATACATTATATTTCTTTTGTGCTTTCCCCATTTGTCGTAATGATATATTCGATAAACTCATCCAAAGAAATTGGTTTACTGAATAAATATCCCTGATACCAGTCACAACCTAATTCTTTGAGCTTATTCCAGTGCTCTTCTGTCTCTACATATTCTGAGATGACTTTTATGTTCAATCGATTTGCTAATTCTACGATAGAAGCAACGATCTTCTGGTTGGTCTCACTCTGCAGGATATTTCTAACCAGTGATCCATCTAATTTTACTACCCCAAAATAATTACTCTGCAGATAGATCAATGATGTGTGTCCCATTCCAAAATCATCAATAAGTAAGGTATGACCACAGTCTTTTAACTCCCGGATCTTACTTACTACAGATTCCTTATTAGAAAGTACATCCTGTTCCGTGATCTCTACCCAAAGATACTCTGGTGCTACCTGATATTTTTCTAGAGATGCTCTAATACTCGGAACCACATCCCACTGAAGAGATTTGGCGGTAATATTTACAGAGATCTTGAATTTTCCATCATATGCACTAGAAATCTGATTAATGCTTCTAACTGCCATTTCAAAGATCCGCTTCTCCAATTCCGGCAGCAATTCTCCCTGTTTTGCCAGATAAATGGTCAGTGGTGGATAGATACATCCATATAACGGATGGGTCCATCTGAGTAATGCTTCTGCTCCGACGCATCTTCCTTCATTATCCACCTGCGGCTGGTAGACCAGATAGAGGTCATCATTCTTAATGGCTTTCTCTAAGTCTTCCAATAACATACGGGACATCATTCCCAGACTGTCGCCTCTATTCAAGAATTTTGGCTCTTCGTTTGCCTCTTCCTTCTCCTGCAATTTCTCTACCAAAACTCTTAATCGTTCTTTTGCATAATTCTCCTGCACTCTCTTATTCAACCGAATAAATGGATAATAAATTCCCATACCAACAAGAATACAGACTAACTGCAGGATCGTTCCCCTTATGGAGCCGGTTGCCATATATCCACTGAGCAGGATCGGTGTAGACCACGGGATCTCCTGCACCAAATGAGGCACCAGTCCCAAGGCTGTTGCAGCATAAGCAATGCTATATGACACCATTGGAGTCAGCAAAAATGGAACTGCCATTACTGGATTTAAAACGATTGGAATTCCAAAATTCAATACTTCATTAATGTTAAAAACTACTGCAAAAGAGCCAATCTTTGCTAACCGTCCCATTCGCTCTTTTCTAAAGAATAACAACAATACAAGCAGAACACAGATAGTGGTTCCACAGCCACCCATTACAACATATATATCAAAAAAGCTCTTACTAAAAACAAACTCTTCTGAAACTGTTGCAAAAGTTGTCTGTGCTACCGGCTCTAATAAATGGCTTCCATGGAAACCGCATACCCATAATAGATGCAATAAAAACGTATATAACAAACCCGAACCATAATTATTCTCCAAGCGGTCAAAAAGATTGCAGACTACTGTAGAGAACAGATCATTGATACTATGTACTCCAAAACCATACCATAAAACCTGGGTGCTCAGGATCACTACACCAATGACTACCATCATTGGAAAAATCGTTGCAACCGCTGTTACACAAATATTCTCCATTCCCATGGTATACTTCTTCAATGATATCGTGGTATTTTTCTTGATCTTCTCGTAGATAAAACATGACAGCAATGTAACTACGATTGCTGAAAAACTTCCCGTTATTCCCAGATCTGATATATCAAAATACTCACTGCCAATATTCAGTTGAGTTCCGTAGGCCCCCAAAGCTACAACCACGTACATCGCAGCTTTCTCCACCATCTGGTTTTGTTCCATGCCATAACATAAACTTAGTGTAATAACAAGTGCCAATGAAAAAAGACCAAATGTGCCTTGGTAGATCATATTCAATATCACTTGCACCTTCCCTAAGATTCCTCCCATAAATGGTGCCGAATAATCTACATAAGGCAGGCTCATCAGCGCACAGGCTACTCCTCCAATCAAAAGCATCGGAATCATCATTGTCAATCCATGACGAATAACCGTAAAGAAGAAGTTATCTTCTATCCAATATGTTATCTTCTTTAATTTCTCTTTTACCCCCATAATACCCTCACATCTATTCACGTTCTACAAATAAAATAACCCTTATAAGTAATAATAACACAAGTTTTCCTTTTTGTACATTATTGGCATAAATTTATCAACTATTTTCTTTCAAGTGTATATAACTTACAAATTTATTTTATCATTCTCGGAACCAAGATCACCAGGAAATTCCAGAGGAATTTCCTGGCACACGCAAAAAAAGGCATGACCCACTGGGTCATGCCTCTTGATTCAGCAATGATTATTTGCCAAGTTCTGCTTTTAATGCTGCTGTTAAAGCTGGAACTACTTTATTTAAGTCTCCAACGATACCGTAATCAGCTACATCAAAGATTGGAGCATCTTCATCTTTATTGATCGCAATGATAAGATCAGATTCTTCCATACCTGCAACGTGCTGGATCGCTCCAGAAATACCAATTGCGAAGTATACGTTTGGACGAACTGTTTTACCAGTCTGTCCTACCTGGTAATCTACTGGTAACCAACCGTTTTCTACAACGGCACGAGAACAGCTTACCATTCCGCCTAACACGTCAGCAAGTTCTTTGATCATCTCAAAGTTCTCTTTGCTTCCAACTCCACGTCCACCAGATACTAAGATCTTAGCGTCCATGATGTTCTCTACGGAGCCAACTGCTTTTACTACGTTTAAGATTTCAACATATCTGTTGTTTGGAGTAAATCCTGGATTGTATTCAATCACTTCTGCTTTTCTTCCAGCTTCTTTAGGAAGTTTCTGCATAACACCTGGACGAACAGTTGCCATCTGTGGGCGGTTGTCAGGACAAGCGATTGTTGCGATTGTATTTCCACCGAATGCTGGACGAGTCATCAGTAACTGATTGTGTTTCTGTTCCTGTCCTGCTACTGGATTCAGTGGGAAATCACCGATCTCAAGTACTGTACAGTCAGCTGTAAGACCAGTTGCTACTCTTGCAGAAACTGTTGGTCCTAAATCACGACCGATAGCTGTTGCACCTACTAACATGATTTCTGGTTTGTATTCATTGATTACAGAAGCTAATGCATGAGCATATGGCTCAGTTCTGTATGTCTCTAATTCTGGATCATCCACAACGATTACTTTGTCTGCGCCGTATTCAGCTAATTCATCAACTAATCCTTTTACGTTAGATCCAAGAAGTACTGCTGTTACATCAGTATTTAAATCTGCAGCTAATTCTTTCGCTTTTCCGATTAATTCAAAAGCGATTGAGCTGATTTCATTGTCTACCTGCTGTGCGTAGATATATACGCCCTTATATTCTTCTAAACCCATTTTGTTCACCACTTTTCTTAATATAATATTAGATTACGTGTTTCTCTTTTAACTTATCCATTAAATATGTAACGGATTCTGCTGCGTCAAGTGTTACTTTCTCGCCAGCACCTTTACGAACTTTATCAGATGCTTTTGCAATCTTGGTAGGAGATCCCTTTAATCCAAGGTTAGAATCATCAACATCCTTTAAGTCTGCTCTGCCCCAAACGGTAACTTCTTTGTCATATGCATCGAAGATTCCACCTGGAGTCATGTATCTTGGCTCGTTTAATTCAGAAAGTGCTGTGATCAGACATGGCATCTGAGCTTTTACTTCATGATATCTGTCTTCATACTGACGTTTAACGATTACAGAATTTCCATCAACCTTAATGTCTTCAGCATAAGAGATTACTGGAAGTCCAAGATGTTCCGCGATCTGTGGTCCTACCTGAGCGGTATCACCGTCGATAGCCTGACGTCCTGTGATGATCAGATCATAATCAATATTTCTTAATGCACCAGCGATTGTTGTAGAAGTTGCCCATGTATCAGCTCCTCCTAAAACTCTGTCAGTAACAAGGATTGCATTGTCTGCACCCATTGCTAATGCTTCACGAAGTACATCATCAGCTTTTGGAAGACCCATTGTAAGAACGGTTACTTCTGCGCCGATTTCGTCTTTAATTCTAAGTGCTGCTTCAAGACCAGCTTTATCGTCTGGGTTCATGATTGCAAGCATAGCTGCTCTATCAAGAGTTCCGTCTGGGTTGAACTTAACGCCGCCCTTTGTATCAGGAACCTGTTTAATACATACTACGATTTTCATGTATTTGTTCTCCTTCATAATTTTTAATCTTGTATCGCGACTATTTAAGAACTGCGCCAGAGATAACCATACGCTGAACTTCTGAAGTTCCTTCGTAGATCTCTGTGATCTTAGCGTCACGCATCATACGCTCTACATCGTATTCTCTGATATATCCGTATCCACCGAATAACTGAACAACTTCTGTTGTTACAGCCATTGCTGTTTCAGCTGCGAATAATTTAGCTTTAGCTGCTTCTACAGAGTATACTTTCTGAGTAGCTTTAGCCATAGCTGCTTTGTAAACTAAAAGCTGAGCTGCTTCAATTCTTGTTGCCATATCAGCAAGTTTGAACTGAGTATTCTGCTGAGCTGCGATAGAACGTCCGAACTGTTTTCTTTCTTTTGTATAAGCAACTGCTCTCTCGAAAGCACCTTCTGCAATACCAAGTGCCTGAGCTGCGATACCGATACGTCCACCATCAAGAGTGTGCATAGCGATTGGGAATCCTTTTCCTTCTGGTCCGAGAAGGTTTTCCTTTGGAATTCTGCAATCTTCAAAGATTAATTCATATGTAGAAGATCCGCGGATACCCATTTTCTTTTCTTTTGTTCCGAAGGAGAATCCTGGAGCATCTTTGTCTACGATAAATGCAGAGAAGTTCTTTTTCTTTCTGCCTCTCTTATCTTCTACAACGCTTGTGATAGCGATTACGATATAAACGTCTGCAACTTTACCATTGGTAATGAAACATTTAGATCCGTTTAATACCCATTCGTCACCATCTAATACAGCTTTTGTCTGAGCTCCCTGAGCATCAGTACCAGCACCTGGCTCTGTTAATGCGAAAGCACCTAACTTCTCGCCAGTAGCAAGTGGTCTAACATATTTCTGTTTCTGTTCTTCTGTTCCGTAGGTTAAGATTGGATCTACGCAAAGAGAAGTATGTGCGGAAACAACAACACCTGTTGTAGCGCAAACTTTAGATAACTCTTCAACACACATTGTGTATGTTAAAGGATCACAGCCCTGTCCGCCATATTCCTTTGGAACTGGGATTCCCATGAATCCGTATTTCTGCATCTTCTTAACTGTTTCCATAGGAAACTCTTCTGTTTCGTCAGTTTCCTGTGCAAGCGGTTTTACTTCTGTTTCCGCAAACTCTTTGAAGAGGTTACGGGCCATCTCATGTTTTTTGTCTAAAGTAAAATCCATGATATAATCCTCCAAATTGATTGTTTTATTTTTTATAAATGATACCTTCAAACGAATTTAGCAATACATTCCCCAAAGGGAACGTATTGCTCAAATTACTTTTCAGGTTTCTTATTTAGAATAATCGTAGAATCCGATTCCTGTCTTACGTCCTAATTTGCCAGCACGTACCATCTTCTTAAGAAGTGGATGTGGACGATACTTAGGATCTCCTGTCTCATCATATAATACGTTCATGATTGCAAGACAGATATCAAGACCAACTAAATCACCTAACTCTAATGGTCCCATTGGATGGTTAGCACCAAGTTTCATAGCTGTGTCAACACCTTCAACAGTTGCAACACCGTCTGCTACGATTCCGATACCTTCGTTGATCATTGGGATTAAGATTCTGTTTACTACGAAACCAGCAGCTTCATTAACTTCTACTGGAGTCTTTCCGATCTCTTTAGAGATCTCAACGATCTTATCTCTTAATTCATCTGGTGTATTCTCACCTTTGATAACCTCGATCAGTTTCATTACAGGTGCTGGATTGAAGAAATGCATACCGATAACTGGTCTGTCAAGTCCTGCTCCGATCTCTGTAATAGAAAGGGAAGAAGTATTTGTTGCGAACATACAGGTAGATGGAACGATGTCCTGTAACTCTTTGAATGTCTGTTTCTTAATATCCATAACTTCAAGAGCTGCTTCTACAACTAAATCTGCATCTGTACAGATATTCTTAACACCTGTTGTGATCTTGTTCAGGATCTTGTCTGCATCTTCCTGAGCCATTTTGCCTTTTTCTACTCTTTTTGCAAAGCCTTTTGCAATTCTAGCTTTACCATTTGCAGCAAATTCTTCGTTAATATCACACAGATATACTTCATATCCTTCTGTCTGCGCAAATGCCTGTGCGATTCCGGAACCCATTGTTCCTGCACCAATTACACCAACCTTCATTATTAGATCCTCCTGATAAATTTTATTATTTTTAGAACGAACAGCAGCTTTTCCGCTGTCCGTTCATGGATTCTATGTAATAGAATAATGACAACTCAGTTCGGATTAGTACTTCTCAACGATTGTAGAGCAGCCCATTCCACCACCGATACATAATGTAGCAAGTCCGCGGTTAGCTCCGCTCTTCTGCATCTCATGTAATAAGGTAACAAGGATACGGCATCCGGATGCTCCTACTGGATGTCCAAGAGCGATTGCTCCACCGTTAACATTAACTTTGGACATATCGAAGTTCAAGTCTCTTGCAACTGCGATAGACTGAGCAGCAAATGCTTCGTTTGCTTCGATCAGATCGATATCATCAATTGTAAGTCCTGTTCTCTCTAATACTTTTCTTGTAGAAGCTACAGGTCCAACACCCATGATCTCTGGCTCTACTCCGCCAAGTGCTCCTGCTACCCATGTTGCCATTGGAGTAACACCGAGTTCTTTTGCTTTCTCTTCGCTCATTACAACGATTGCTGCTGCACCATCGTTGATACCAGAAGCGTTACCAGCTGTGATAAGTCCGCCTTCTTTTCCAGAGCAGCATTTTAATTTAGCTAAAGACTCAACTGTTGTACCAGCTCTTGGTCCTTCATCAGTTGCGAAATCTACGATATCTTTCTTAACTTTAACTGGTACTGGAACGATCTCATCGTTGAATTTGCCTGCAGCGATCGCAGCTTCGCATTTCTGCTGGCTGTTTGCTGAGAACTCGTCTAATTCTTCACGAGTGATTCCGTATTTATCACATACGTTCTCAGCTGTGATCATCATATGGTAGTGATTGAATGCATCTGTTAATGCATCGTTAACCATAGTATCGATGATTGTTGCGTTGTTCATACGGTATCCGAAACGAGCTTTTGTCATAGCATATGGAGCCATAGACATGTTCTCCATACCACCTGCTACTACGATATCAGCCTGTCCAGCAAGGATCTGTGTAGCTGCTTCGTTTACACATTTCAGACCAGAACCACAAACTACATTCAGAGTAACTGCTGGTACTTCGATTGGTAAACCAGCTTTGATAGATGCCTGACGAGCAACGTTCTGTCCCTGTGCAGCCTGGATTACGCATCCCATTAATACTTCATCAACCATCTCAGGCTTAACACCTGCTCTGTTTAATGCTTCTTTAATAACGATTGCACCAAGATCTGCAGCTGGAGTATTGCTTAATGCTCCGCCCATTCTGCCGATTGCAGTACGGCAAGCGCCTGCTAAAACAACTTTCTTTGCCATATTCCTATCTCCTTTAAAATTTAATATTGTACAAATATATTGCTGTTAATTTTTTAACAAAGTCTATTCTACCACAAATTGCTTATAAAATCAATCAGTTTTCCTGTGATTTATACATTTTTCACAGATAATGATGTATTTTCTCAAAGACATACTTCTCTTAGTAAAATACCTGCTTTCCAATGATCGTTCCGTCGATCATTCCGTTATCCAGTCTAAAGTACAGCCAGTTGCCGGTAATGTTGCCAGCAAGCACTTCTTTGGCGGCTTTACGGCAGCTATCTGTGGTAAGTCCATTCTCTAAGACTAGGGCAAGCTTGCCGCTTCCTGCAGGAGAAAACTGGTTCTTCTGATAGATCACTTCAGTGATGGTATTCGGAAAATAACTGCTGTTGACTCGGTTTAACACTACACTTCCCACTGCCAGCTGAGAAACATAGGGTTCTCCTCCTGACTCACAGTAGATGATCGCTGCCAGCAGTTCTTCTTCTGAGACGGTAGCAGATACCGGCTTTCGATTGGCAGCTGCTTCTTCTTCCTGTTTCTTGATCTCCTCAAGGCGCGCTTGCTCTTTTAACTGGATTGCCTCTTCTCTGGCTCTTTTTTCTTCTAACTGCTTTTCATAGGCTTCCATTTTTGCGATCTGGTCTTTTAATTTCTGCTGTGCCGCTTCCTGTTCTTCCATGGAATTCTCATTCTCATCAAGCTGGCTGTTGGCAGTATCAATCTTTTCTTTTGCTTCCTGAATAGATGACAGGATACTCTGCTCTTTTTCTTTTAAGGACTCTTTTGCCTCCTGTAAAGCAGTCGACTGCTGCTCCAATTCTTCCTTAGTCGCCACCACTTCTGCCAAAGTGTTCTGATAAGTGACTAACATTTCCCGATCATAGGAATTGATCTGGGCTATATATTCCAACCGGTTCAAAAATTCGGCAAAATTTCCCGCCTCAAATAACATGGTAAGGGGACTTTCCTTACTGTTTTCGTACATATACTGAATTCGCAGTTTCATGTCTTCATATTGGCGTTCTACCTGCTGTTCGGTCTCTTCCAACAAAAGAGTTGTCTCCTGAATTTCCAGTTCTAAGGTTTCTGTCTGACTCTGAATCTCTTCTAGAGAAGAAGAAAGATCATAGAGATTAGAGTTCAGATTTCCTAGAGAATTCTCCAGTTCTTTCTTGGCCTGTGATAATTCTTCGTTCTCTTTGGAAAGTTCCTGTTGTTTTTTCTTGATCGCTTCCTGCTGCTTTTTGATTTCTTCCTGTTGTTTTTGTATTTCCTGCTGTTCTTTCTTAATATCTTCCAGGGAAGTTGCCGATATATAAGTCGTAGAGAACAAAATTGCCGCAAAAGCAAATATTGCCAGGGCACCTTTGATTCTTTTTCTTATCATAGGGTTCCTCTTCTTTCTGTAACACTGCGTTTCCTATGAAAATCCTTTTTTCGATAGGCTCGCTTTTTCGGGGAATCTTTTTTAACTTTTATTTTATCAGATTGTTTTTCAACCTTCAATATGTTATCATATTAGAAGATAATGCCAATAAGGCACAATTTTACTGAACTTATTTCGTGAATTTTTACTACATCAGGGGGGCATTGCTATGAAATTTGTCAAAACAGAAGATTTAAAACCCGGTATGCGATTAGCAAAACCAATTTATAATAAGAACGGAGTCCTGCTCTATGACCGCAATTCATTATTATCTGCGCCTGGAATCGCCAGCGTGAAAAATTTCGGTCTCTTTGGAATCTATATCTTGGAGCCGGCAGAACCGGCACCTCCATTTTCACAGGAAGATCTGGAATTCGAGCAGAGACAGACCATTTACATGTTCAAGGTTCGTGATATTTTTAATCAACTTACCCAGAGGGAAGATATTGACAACCTTCCGAATCTGATCCGTGACATTATGCGTTCTTATGGGTCTTTTGACCATCGCGTTAATTTCAATCAGAACCTCCGAAGCGCGGACGATTTTACATACAAACACGCCATCAGTACTGCTATTTTGATCGCACTGATGACTCCACATTTGAACCTTGCCGCACTGAATCAGGATGCATTAGTCTGCGCCGCATTATTATATGGTCTGGGTTATGAATTCGCACCGAAGACCATCCTTGACAAAGAAGATGAACTTACCGCCGGAGACAAGGATGTGTTACAGCAATCTCTGGAAAAGGGATTGATCTACCTTGGAAATTACCGTAATGAATTTGCTTTTTTCCCAAAAGCATTGCGAGTGATGGAATACTATATTTACACTTATCACTCCAATAAACCAGTGAATAACACAGATCCAGAAGTCCAGACCATGGCTTCTATTCTCCATGTAGCAACTTCTTTTGACCGAAGCACTGCTATGAGCCTTGGACATGAACCTGAATCTGAGATCATGGCTATGAAACATATGTTAGACGCACCTGATCTGTTCAGCCGACCGGTTGTGACCGCTCTTGCAAAATGCATTCACATCTGTCCTACTGGTGCCAGCGTGGATCTTTCCACCGGAGACAAAGGAATCGTTCTGGAAGAGAATCCGGAAGACTTCATGCATCCACTAGTGCTTCGTCTGAGCGATAACCAGCTTTATGACCTCAGCAAAGCCTCTGTCCGCAAAGACATAGAGATCATTGATATCATGAAGACAATGGATAACCGTGTAGTTATTGATGAACGAACCTTA
>JAGAOC010000022.1 GCA_017623935.1 Agathobacter sp.
AGCATTCTTAGGATCTAAAGCAATCGGTGTTAACCCTAACGCTGATAACATGCAGGTAGCAGTTGCTCTTGCAGCATTCTTAGGAAGCGAAGAGTCTCAGTTAACACACTTCGAACTTCGTGGTCAGGCTCCAGTAGCTACATCTCTTGCAACAAACGAGACAATCGCAGCTGATCCAGTTGCAACAGCTCTTGCAAACGTAGCAGCTAACACTTCTGTATGTCAGCCTGTATTCGGTATGGATGGATACTGGACAGCAGCAACACCATTCGGTGCAGCTTTCGTTCCAGGAGCAGAAGATCAGATCACAGCTGACAATGCAGCTGAGAAGACTCAGGCATTCAACGATCAGTGTAACGGATCTGTTGTAGAATAATCAATTTAATTCATAACAACTAATTTCAAATTTTCCACGGCTTTGCTAAGGCAAGGCCGTGGAATATATTTCTATTGAAATGGGGCAGGGAAAACTTGCCAGGAGGTTAAGTATGAAAGGTGAAAAGAAACCGAAGAAAGTCTCAGATTTTGCAACACCTTACACAGTAACCAATGCTATTACAAAGGGTGGAGTGTTTACAAAGCTTTCCATGTTAGTCATGGGTCTTGGCAATATCGCTCACAAACAGGTAATCAAAGGTCTGTTGTTCTTAGCAATTGAAGTGGCTTATATCCTCTTCATGGTAAAATATGGTGTTAAGTGTCTCGCAATGCTTCCATCTCTTGGAACTGTAGAGCAGCAGGAAGTATTTAACGAGAAAACACAGGTATATGAATATATTCTTGGTGATCAGTCCGTATTAATTCTGTTATACGGAGTTGCAACAATTGGTATTACTCTCGCATTCTTCTTTATGTGGAGAGAAGCTTTAAAGAGTGCTTATATGGCTGAATGTTTAACAAAACAGGGTCATAAAGTGAATAACTTTAAAGGCGACTGCAAAGATTTATTAGATAAGAATCTTCACAAGAGTTTATTGTTCTTACCAGTTGCTGGTATTTTGATCTTCACAATCTTACCATTGCTCTTTATGATTCCAATGGCATTTACAGATTATTCAGATATCAACAATAAACTTGTATTATTCGACTGGGTTGGCCTTGATAACTTCAAGACAGTTCTTGGTATGGGTGGCAAACTCGGTAATACATTCTGGTCCGTTTTAGGATGGACATTAATTTGGGCTTTTTTTGCTACATTCCTGAACTTCTTCTTCGGAATGATCTTAGCAATTGTAATTAATAGAAAAGGAACTCGTCTTAAGGGATTCTGGAGAACTTGCTTCGTTATCTCTATCGCAGTTCCACAGTTCGTATCCTTATTGGTTATGAGACAGATGTTACAGAGACAGGGTGCGGTTAACAACCTCTTACTTGAGTTAGGTTGGATCGATAACCCACTTCCATTCTGGACAAACACTACTTGGGCTCGAGTATCTGTAATCTTAATTAACTGTTGGGTAGGTATTCCTTACTCTATGTTACAGGTTACCGGTATCTTACAGAACGTTCCAGCTGAATTATATGAAGCAGCTAAGATCGACGGTGCGAACCCAGTACAGATCTTCTTCAAGATCACACTCCCATATATCATGTTTATTATGGGACCATACATTATTACACAGTTTACTGGTAATATTAATAACTTTAACGTTATTTACCTGTTATCCGCCGGAAATCCGACGCCAGTTGGTTCCACGGCAGGAAAGACAGACCTTCTGGTTACTTGGTTGTACAAGTTAACGATCGACTTCCAGTACTACAACTTAGGTGCTGTAATTGGTATCTTAACATTCGTCGTACTTTCAATCGTTGCGCTTGTAACCTATCGTAACACAGCATCTTATAAAGACGAGGAGGGATTCCAATAATGAGTAAAGCAGTTGTAAAACAGAAAAGACCTATGACAGCGGCTAGATTTAAAAGAGTCTTTATGAACTCTCTGGTACATGTAATCCTTGGACTCCTCGCAGCAATTTGGTTATTCCCAATTTTCTGGGTAGTTATGACCAGTTTAAGAAAAGAGTCTGGTGCATACACCAGTTACTTCTTCCCAAAGGCATTAACATTTGATAACTATATTCGTTTGTTTACAGAGACAACACAGTTGAACTTCCCTAGAATGTTCCTGAATACATTATTTATTTCTATTATTGTATGTATTATTTCAACAACATTCGTTCTTTGCGTTTCATACTGTATGTCAAGACTTCGTTTTAAGATGCGTAAACCATTCATGAACATCGCAATGATCATGGGATTATTCCCAGCATTCATGTCCATGGTTGCTGTATACTTCATCTTAAAAGCATTAGGATTAATTGAAGGAAATATGGTTTATATTTCTCTGATCTTAATCTACTCAGCTGGATCCGGAGCTGGATTCTATATTGCAAAAGGTTTCTTTGATACCGTACCTAAGTCTCTGACAGAGGCTGCAGTATTAGATGGATGTAATCAGTTCCAGGTGTTCTACAAGATTATCCTTCCACTGAGTAAACCAATCGTAGTTTATACAATCTTAACTTCTTTCTTAGGACCATGGCTTGACTTTATCTTCTGTAAAGTTATCGTTGGACCAAGAGATAAATACTGGACAGTATCTATCGGTCTTTACAACATGTTAGAGAAAGAGTTCGTTAACGGATGGTTCACAAGATGGGCTGCCGCAGCTGTAATTGTATCTATTCCAATCGCTATTCTCTTCATTATCATGCAGAGATTCTACGTAGATGGATTAACAGGAGCTGTAAAAGGCTAATCGAACCGCAGTTGTATATTCGATACTGAATTTTAAAGGGACTGGAGCCGGAACTGATTTATTCAGTTCTGGCTCCGTTTTTATTTACTGGGAAATTCTGTTGGAATTCCCCAGAAAGCAAAAAATACTTTTACACGAGGAGGAGACAGATGAAGAAAAAAGTTTTATCGGTTTTTCTGGTGGCAGCAATGACACTAGGCCTGTTTGCTGGATGTGCCGGCGGTTCTGGTAACACAGAGGGTACAGAGAATGCTTCTGCTACAGACAAAAATCTGCCAGCAATGTATACCGTAAATGATCTAGAAGAAAATATCATTGATGATAATTACCGCACAAGCTATGAGATATTTGTTTATAGCTTCTGTGACAGTAATGGAGATGGAATAGGCGATCTGGATGGACTTACATCTAAGTTAGATTACATTAATGATGGTGATCCAACCACAGATACAGACTTAGGATGTAACAATATCTGGCTTATGCCGATCATGCCATCAACAACATATCACAAATATGATGTTAAGGATTATAAAGATATTGATCCTGAATATGGAACCTTAGAAGATTTTGACGAGTTTATTGCGGCTTGTCACGAGAGAGGAATTAATGTTACTATTGATTTAGTAATGAATCATACTTCTACAAAACATGAATGGTTCCAGAGTGCTATCAGCTATTTAAATCAGATTGGCGCGGATCAGGAGCCGGATCTGAATGAATGTCCATATGTGGATTATTATAATTTTGCTACTTCAGAGAAGGCGAATTACTATGCAGTCGGTAACTCAGGCTGGTATTACGAAGGAAAATTCTGGAGTGAAATGCCAGACTTGAATCTGGAAAACGAGAATGTTCGCCAGGAATTTACAGATATTGTTCAGTTTTGGCTGGATAGAGGAGTAGATGGATTCCGTCTGGATGCGGTAAAAGAATTTTATTCTGGAGCAGATGGAAAAAACATTGATGTGTTGAGTTGGTTCTCTGATATGGTGAAAGAAAAGAAATCAGATGCTTATATCGTTGGAGAATCCTGGAACGATTACAACACATATACAAAATATTATCGTAGTGGATGCGATAGCTTCTTTAACTTTGCATTTGCAGAAAATGATGGTTACATAGCGAAGACTTTGAACCAGAGCACGAAGAGTAAAGCCAGCACCTACGGAAAAGCGATCGTGGCAGTACAGGAGCTGATCGCAGAGAATTCCGCGGAAGCAGGAGATGGCTTTACAGGAATAGATGCACCATTCTATACCAATCATGATATGGGAAGAAGCGCAGGATATTATTCAGGGGATTATGCCGTACAGAAGACTAAGATGGCTCAGGCAATGAACCTGCTTATGTCCGGTAATGCTTTCTTATATTATGGAGAAGAGCTGGGAATGAAAGGTGCCGGAAAAGACGAGAATAAGCGTCTTGGCATGAACTGGTCAACGGATGAGAATTATGAAGGATTATGCAAAGGGCCAGCAGATGCGGATTCTATCGAGCAGATCTACGGAAGCTTAGAAGAACAGCAGGATGATGAATATTCTATCTATAATTTTGTAAAACAGGTAATAAAGATAAGAAATGCATATCCTGAAATTGCCAGAGGAACTGTTACCTTTGAAGAAAGTCTTTCTAATGAGCAGGTATGTGTTCTTACAAAAGAATATAATGGAAAGCAGATCATGCTTATCTATAATCTTTCTGAAACAGCATGTGAAGTTGATCTTTCAGGAGTAACATTGAATGGAAAGAATGCTGGAGAAGTGACAGAAGCTGGAATGCTTCAGACCGGAGAAGAGGCTCCATCCTTAGATGGAAGCAAAGTAACTCTTCCCGCATATTCTGTAGAATTAGTTCAGTAGGATTAATTCAGTAGGATTAATTCAATAATTAATCCATTTCTGAAAGCATTTGTAAAACAATGTTTTGAGCATAAGCCCCGAGGTGTTTACTGTCTTCTTTAGAAAGAGAGGACAGTTCGATTGGGGCACCATATGAAACAGTAACCGGGTGTGATTTGATCCAAGGGAGATGATCTTCGAAGATTTCGGCAGTTCCCTTTATAGCAATTGGAACAATTTTGCATCCGGTTTTTTGTGCAATTTTAAAGCTACCATCTTTGAATGGCGCCATGTTCTCAGGGTGGGCAGAATCTTTATTTCTAGTGCCCTCTGGGAAAATACAGATAGAAATACCGGATTTCACCAGGTCAATAGCAGATAAGATGGTCTTTAATCCTTCTTTTACATCTGTTCGATTCAGGAAGAGACAATGAAGACGTTTCATCCAGAGAGACAGAAGAGGGATCTTCTCAATACTATCCTTAGAAATATACCCCGTAAGGCCTGGACACATAGTATAAGTGACCACAATATCAAAAATGCTTAAATGATTGCAGACATAAAGGACTGCTTCATCCTTGTCAGGGAGATTCTCTTTGCCATTTACAGTGATCTTGGCTCCTGACATAAATAAAATAAATTTGAAAAGAATCTGTATCGTACGGAGCTGGATCAGATCGGCTTTTTTACGATTCAGTTTAGAATAGATCCACATGATTCCAAGGAATGGAATACTTAATATCAGAAAAATAACTACAAACAGTAAAATGATTATGGTTTTCATGATATACCTCTTTTAGAATTTAATGGAAATATTATAGCATAATCCAAGAAAAAAGCCATATGGCATAGACAAAATGAAGAAAAAATTTTAAAATAGAGTAAAACAGGCAAAATGAAGTGATTTTGCCTAAAGTTTGTATCTTTTTTTTGGTAAACAATAATATTGATGAAAATTAATAAAAATTATATAATAAAATTAGTTAATTTTACAATAAACGGATTAGGTGGAAGAGCATGATTAAAATAAAGAATCCAAATGAGAAGACTGCAAAAGAAAAAGTTTCCAAAGAGAAGGTTTCCAAAGCGAAAGTCTCTAAAGAGAAGGTTGCTAAGGAAAAAGTCTCAAAGGAACAGAAAGCTGCCCTTAAGGCAGAGAAGAAAGCAGCCAAAGTAGCAAAAACACCAACAACAGAAAAAGCACCAAAGGCGGCAAAGGCTCCTAAGATGCCGAAAGTCCCGAAAGTTGCAAATGCACAGAAAGCAGCGGGAAAGAAGGGCTTGGGCAAGCCTGCGAAGAGGACAACTGGAAGTGCGGCTAAGGGCGCTCCTGCAAAACCGGTTAAGAGTAGTGTACCATTTTTGCGAAGCATTAAGTTCCGACTGATCGCTTCATTCAGTGTGCCTGTGCTCTGTATCATCATTTTAGGAACAGTTTCTTATTCCAAAGCTTCTGATGCGATCGTTAACAGTTATAAGACTTCATCAGAGCAGACCGTAGAGATGATGCAGCAATATATGACCCTTACATTAAGTACGGTTCAGGAAGACTTGAAGAGCTATTATAATAATGGTGACTTGAAGGAATTTTATTCTGGTGTAATGGCAGACAAAACCTATTATGATACACTGAAAGAATGGCAGGCAACCTTCCAGAAGAAACCGACTAGTGATAGTAAGTTCTCACAGGTTATGATCATTTCGGATGATTTTGATAGTATCTATTCTGGAAGCCAGCAGTTATCAGCTACACCGTACACAGATTACATTAATACAGCTCAGGGTGCAACCGTTGCTGGTAATAAGAATGGTTGGCACGTATTTGGAATCGACACGGAAGCAGATACGGTACTTGGAATCAAAGAGAATACCTATTCTATCCGAATTGCGAGACATATGCCGAGTGTTAAGGCAATCCTGATCGCTGATGTCAGCCTGAACTTCGTAAGAAGTGCTATGGCTTCCGTTGATCCGGGAGAGGGCGGTTATGTAGCCTTGATCACTACAGATGGTGCAGAATTCTATTCTGATCCAGAGGTGGTATTAGAAGAGCCAATGTTCTATGGACAGGAGCATTATAACATTACCATGGCATCTGGAGAGAACTCCGGAACCAGTGAGATTACCATTAACGGTAAGGATTATCTATACATATACAGTAGGTTGTCCATAGGAAGTGTCTGTGCAGTAACCTTGATCCCATCAGAGATCATATTAGCGCAGACCAAAGGGATTCAGCAGATCTCTGTAGGATTTACTGTTGTAGCAGCTATTATCGCAATCGGTCTGGGACTGCTGATGTCCAGACAGATGTCAGGAACCATTACATATATTCTTGGACAGTTGAACAAAGTTGCTAACGGCGATCTGACCGTGCATCTAGTGTCTAAGAGCAAGGATGAGTTTGGACAGCTTTGTAAAGGTGTAAACAGTACTGTAGAACATATGAAGGGACTGATCACCAACGTTAATGAAGTCAGTGTCCAGGTTAATGACGCAGCCGCTTATGTAACAGAGGCTTCTGAGACCTTTATGCATACTGCTAATGATATTCAGAGAGCGATCTCAGAGATTGAAGTTGGTGTGAATAAGTTAGATAGTGGATCTGAAGACTGTCTGAACCAGATGGATTCCCTTTCTGGTAAGATCAGTAATGTAAGTGAGAATGCCAATGAGATCGGTAAGCTTACATCCAGCACAGGAGAGACCATCAACTGTGGTATCACTTCTGTACAGGGATTGACCGATAGTGCAGAATCTACTACTAAGATTACTCAGAGCGTAATCATTGCCATCGAAGAATTAGAGAGCAAATCCAAATCCATTAATACGATCATCGCAGCCATCAATGATATTGCAGAACAGACCAATCTTCTTTCTTTAAATGCTTCTATTGAAGCAGCAAGAGCTGGTGAGGCTGGAAGAGGATTCGCAGTAGTTGCAGAAGAGATCAGAAAACTTTCTGATCAGTGTCTTGCTTCCGCAGCACAGATTGGTAAGATCGTATCGGAGATCGTTGGTAAGACCGGCGAAGTAGTTAAGATCGCAAGAGAAGCAGAAGATGTTGTATCCAGTCAGGCAGGCGCGGTAGAAGAAACTACCCAGTCCTTCCGTGATATTGATGAGCAGGTAGCATCCTTATTGAAGGCATTAGACACCATTTCGGCTAACGTATCTGAGATGAGCAGTGCTCGTACAGAGACATTGGATGCGATTGAAAGTATTTCTGCAGTTTCCGCAGAGACAGCCGCTTGTTCTTCATCAGTATACACAACTGCTGGAACTCAGTTGGAGGCTATTTCAGAACTGGATAACGCAGCAACTCAGCTTCGCGAGAAAGCAGATAAGCTGGTAGAAATGCTTGGTAACTTTACAATTTAATGGTTGCTTTTGAAAAAACAGGTACTTTTGTACCATTGTATAAAATCTGGTACTTTGTTATACTAGGAACACAAGATATTGTATTTTGATGAATGAAGAGTACATCTAATGGTAGCAATGTCTTTGAATATAAGGGTAACAGGGAGGCAGATATGGAGCAGCAGATTTTAAATAAAGTTCGAGCATCCGTTCGTCAGCAGTGTGGAAATCGAGTTGTGATTCAGTTAGATAGGGGACGTAACAAGATCGATATCCAGGAAGGTGTAATACAGGGAGCGTATCCAAGTGTATTCACAGTATTAGTAGATGATGAGAGAGAGGAGAATCCACCTCAGCTTATGTCATTTAGCTATACAGACATTATTACAAAAGATATTCGTATGAAGCTTTGCTAAATATGATGAATAATATCCCTCTTCTTTGAATATGTATTTATACAGAGTTCAAAGAGGAGGGATTTTTTTGGATTTCATTAGACAGACTATAAAACGGAATAATCAGAAGGGAAAAGGGTATTCGCAGCTGACCCTAGAGGATGATTACATTGTGCCAGATGTAAAATCGGATATGGCAAGGATCATACATACCCAAGGGAAAATACAGATTGATGAAAGTAAGATCTCAAATCAGTCGTTATGGATCAGTGGAAGACTGAATTTTGTATTGTTGTATCGAAGTGACGATGACAATAAGAAATTAGAAGCAATCCTGGGAACGATTCCATTTCAAGAAAAGATCTTAATGGATGATCTAGAGGATGGTGATGCAGTTCGGATCAAAGGACAGGTGGAAGATATTTCTGCATCTATGATCAATTCCAGAAAGCTGGGAATTCGAGCAGTCATCAATTTAGAAGCAGTAGCAGAGAATACGGAGAACGTGGAAATGACCTTGGGGATGGAACAGGGGAGAGATTATCAGCAGAAATTATCTCGAAGAAATATCATGGTCATGACTGAAAATCGAAAAGATGTGCTTCGTATTCGAAAAGAGTCTGATATTCCCGGTAGTCGACCGAATATGGATGAAGTAATCTTTACCAGTGGTGACATTCGCAATCTAGAGCAGAATCCAACCAATGATGGAATTTTGATACAAGGAGAGGCCTATGTATGCCTGATCTATCGCTGCAGGGAGGATGATCAGATCATTTGTTATGAGACCATGATCCCTTTTTCGGGAAAAGTGGAAAGCGAGGGCATGGATCCGAAAGATACTTACTGGTTGGATATAGTACCAACTTCCGTGGAGGTAGAAGCAAGGGAGGATTATGACGGAGAGCCACGAACGATTGGAATGGAGATCATCTTTGACATTCAATTGAAGATCTGGAAAGAACAGGAAATGGAAATTTTGGAGGATTTTTATTCCCTAGAGAAAAAGGTCATCCCGGAAAAAGAAAGTGTCCGGTTAGAAGAATTGCTGGTGAAAAATCAGGCAAAGATTCGATTGGGGGATACCTTTAAACTGGAAAACTCAAAAGAGAAGATGCTTCAGATCTGCTGTTATCGGGGAGATGTGACAGTGGAGAATACAAAAAAAGAAGAAGGCGGATTATTTGTAGAGGGATTCTTGAAAGTGCATATTCTGTATATGACAAGTGATGAATATATGCCAATGGGACATCATGAAGCCTTTCTTCCAATTGAACAGCTCATTGAGGTGCCGGAATCAGATAATCCGGGCTGGTATGAGTTACAGACAGATATTCAGCAGCTTCAGGTTAATCTCTTAGACGGCATGGAATACGAGGTAAAAGCCACAGTGAATCTATCAGTGATCGCTTTTGAAGATGTCCGGATCGAAAAGATCCTCTCTGCGGAAGAAGTGGGATTGGACATGGAAGAATTGCAGAATCAGCCGGGATTTGTAGGATATGTGGTACAGGAAAATGAAAGCCTCTGGGATATTGCCAAGAACTACCACACTACAGTCGAACAGATCATGCGAACCAATAATCTGAGAGAAGAGGAACTTCCAAGAGGCAGTAAGATCATGATCGTGAAAGAAATTGCTTCATAATACGTCTATATAATATAAGAGGAAAGGAACCTTGTCGCGAATGTCCTTATGGGTAGCATTTACTTCTCGGGTTCCTTTTTATATACCTGAAAAGTGGTGCGGCAAGTCACATATTTATAATTATTAAGATTTTGTGATTTTTTGCAATTTGCAGAAAAAACCAGTGGAAAAAAAGTGTATTTTGTGCAACAATAGAGATGACTATGAGATAAAATTGGAGGATTATATGAATTTCTTATCAAGATACGGAAAATGGGGAAAACGAGTAGTTTCAGCCGCGTTAGTGGCTTCTATGGCTCTTTCCATGCCGGTGCTCAGCGAGTTGGGACAGGAGGGAACGTTTGGATCTGCTAAGGCTTATGCTTCTTCTTATAGCGAGCAGAAACAGGAAGCACTCGATAAGAAGAATCAGGCTCAGGAAGAGCAAGATAAAGCTCAGCAAGATTTGGATAAGACAAATCAGGAAATGCAGAATATTCAAAATGAGCAGGAGCAGCTATCTGCGGAGATCCAAACTGCACAGAAGCAGCTTCGAAGTCTGCTTGCAGAGCAGGAAGAATTAAAAGTTGCAATGGACGATACCCAGGCAAGGATCGACCAGGCCAATATTGATCTGGAAGAGGCGAAGGAGACAGAAGCTCAAGGGTACGAATCCATGAAGTTGCGGATTCAGTATATGTATGAGAATAGCGCGGATAGTTCTATTTGGACGGCGATCATCGAGTCTAATGGGATAGCGGATATGTTGAATCGTATTGAATATATGAACAATATTCATCAGACAGACCGTAATCTTATGAAGCAGTATGCAGAAGCAGTTGAAGCAGTTGAACAGCTCACTATTGCATTGCAGGAAGAGATGGACAACTTGAGAGACCAGATGGAAGAATATCAGGCAAAGCAGGAGAAAGTAGAAGTTCTGATCGCAGACTTAGAGACCAAGCAGGACAAGAATGAGGTTCTGTTAACAACTGCAAAGGCAAAAGCCAAAGAATATGAAGAGACGATCTCTGAACAGGGAAGGATCATTCAGCAACAGGAAGCAAGAGCAGCGCAGTTAGCTCTGTTAGAAGAAGAAGAGGCAAGAAAGAAGTTAGAAGAACAGCAGAAGAACCAGAACAGCGGAAGTAGTAGCGGAAGTAGCGGCAGTTCATCTTCTTATGATGGTGGTGGAGCCGGTTCCAGTGGACTGGGATCTGCAAGCTATCTAACAGATCCGGACGCGGATCCTGCTTTTACCAGTAATGTTTCAGGAACGGAATTAGTCAATTACGCGCTTCAGTTCGTTGGAAATCCATACGTTTGGGGAGGAAATAGCCTGACAAATGGTGTTGACTGTTCCGGTTTTGTACATGAAATATATGAACATTTTGGATTTGATCTGCCACGATATTCTCAGTCCTTTAAGACGGTAGGACAGCCTGTAAGTTTACAGAATATCAAGGCAGGGGATATTGTTGTATATCCGGGTCATGTGGCAATCTACATAGGAAACGGATGTATCGTAGAGGCTCAGTCTACTAAGGCGGGAATTACCAGTAACCGTTCTGTACAGTGCCACACCATTACAGCGATCCGAAGAGTATTATAGAGTTAGAAAGAAGATAAGTGCAGGAGGAAAGATATTATGCAGATGGAAACATTACAAAAAGACATGGTGGCAGCAATGAAAGCAAGAGATAAAGTCAGAAAAGACGCAATTTCTTCTTTGGTTTCTGCAGTAAAGAAAGCAGGAATCGATGAAGGATGCAGAGATAACATTCCGGAAGAAATGGTGAATCGTGTTATCTTAAAAGAGATCAAGACAGTAAAAGAGCAGTTAGACAGTTGTCCGGAAGCAAGAGAAGACTTAAGAGCTGAGTATCAGGCAAGATATGATATTTTACAGGAATACGCTCCAGCTATGATGTCAGAGGCCGAAGTAGAGAGCTTCATTATGGAGAAATTCGCTGATGTAGTTGCGTCTAAGAATAAAGGCATGGTTATGAAAAATGTCATGCCAGAGTTAAAGGGCAAGGCAGATGGAAAAGTCATCAATCAGGTGGTTGCAAGACTTTGTCAGTAATCAAAGGATAAGATCATGAAGAAATTTTTCAAAAGTAAGTATTTTGTTACGGTCTGTCTGTTCGTTATCTTGATCGTTATGATATTTATAGCTTTAGGGAAATACGAGAGCAGACAGGATATTGTGTATAAAGATTCTTTGGACATGACCGCGGCCAAGGTAAATGGAACCACACTGACCTTAGCAGATGTGGCGTTTTATGTGTATTACGAAGAAGATCAAGTGAACAAACAGGCAGTGGCCTATAATCCGGAAGACCCGAATGAATACTGGAATACTTATACAGACGGACAATTTATGAAGATGTCAGCAAGAAATGCAGCTATACAGATGGCGGTTCATGATGAGATCTTTTATCAGATGGCAGTGGAGGAAGGGATTACCTTGTCAGAAGAGGAACAGACCTCCCTTGCCAATAATCAGGCGGATGTCTGGGCTGATATGACCGATGAGGGAATTGAAATAAGATTGGGGATCACTCAGGAACAGATCAACGAGACGTTAGAGAAGATGATCTATGCCCAGAAATATCAGACAATCTATGCATTGAGTTCGAATGGGGACTACGAAGATTACAATTTGGGGAAGGAGCCTTATGAAGAACTGTTAGAACAGCAGGATTATGAGATCAATGAAAAGATCTGGGAACGGGTTCCTTTTGGAAAAGTAACAATAAATTATGAGGTAGAAGAGTAAAATGGCAGTAAAAATTGGAAGAAATGAGCCTTGCTGGTGCGGCAGTGGCAAAAAATATAAAACATGTCACGCATCATTTGATGATAAATTGGCTCAGTTGGCTTCCCAGGGACATATCGTTCCACCAAGAAGCATTATTAAAACACCAGAACAGATTGAAGGGATCAAGGAGAGCGCACAGATCAACATTGCGGTCCTTGACTACATAGAAGAGCATATTCATGCAGGAATGAGCACTGCAGAGATTGACAAGATCGTTTATGATATGACAACACAGATGGGCGGAATTCCGGCACCATTGAATTATGAGGGATATCCATATAGTGTATGTATCTCTGTCAATGATCAGGTATGTCACGGATTTCCATCAGAAAATGTGATCTTAAAAGATGGAGACATTGTCAACGTGGATTGTTCCACGATCTTAAATGGATATTTTTCCGATTCCTCTAGAATGTTCTGCATTGGAGAAGTGAGTCCGGAGAAGAAGAAACTGGTTCAGGTTACCAAAGAGTGTGTGGAACTGGGCTTAAAAGAAGTAAAACCATGGGGATTTTTAGGAGACATGGGGCAGGCGGTGCATGATCATGCTTTTGCAAATGGTTATACGGTTGTCCGAGAGATCGGTGGTCATGGTGTGGGACTGGAATTCCACGAAGAACCTTGGGTTGGCTATAATTCCAAACGTGGCACCGAAATGGTCATGGCACCAGGAATGATCTTTACCATCGAACCTATGGTAAACATGGGCAAAGTAGATATTTATGTAGATGATGAGAACGACTGGGAGGTTTATACCCAGGATGGAAAACCTTCCGCTCAGTGGGAGATCATGGTATTAGTTACCAATGATGGAGCAGAGGTCCTTTGCTGGTAAGGATTTAGACTATGAAAAAAGAAAAAAAGCTTACTCGGGAAAAGAGCAATAAAAAGATAGATCGGGCAGGGAAGCTGGGACTGGTCATTATCATGGATGTCATACTGTTATTTATGCTGGTATGTTCTCTAGTGTCCTATGCCAGGGATTTTACATCGGCAACCCAGACAGCTAAGACTGCGATGTATGGAGATGGGAATCTTCTGGTAAAAGAGACAGATGACTATTTCTATTTTTCAGATGAGCAGGAAAAGGAAGACACCACAGGAATCATTTTCTATCCAGGGGGGAAGATTGAGGAGGCGGCCTATGCCCCTTTATTGACGGAATTAGCGGAAAAAGGATATGAAGTCTATCTGGTGCGTATGCCTTGGAAATTGGCGGTACTGAATAAAGATGGAGCAGATGATATCATAGAGGCTCATCCAGAGATTGAGCACTGGATCATGATGGGACATTCCTTAGGGGGAGCTATGGCAGCAAGTTATACGGCGGATCATTCAGAAGAATTGGAAGGACTGATCCTTTTGGCGGCCTATAGCACTTCTGATCTGTCTGATTCAGATATGGCAGTGCTTTCCATTTATGGAACAGAAGACCAAGTGTTGAATAAAAAGAAATACGAAAAGTATTTTTCTAATCTTCCAGAGGATACCACAGAGTATGTGATCGATGGAGGTAACCATGCTAATTTCGGTTATTATGGAGATCAAAAAGGCGATGGAACTGCAGAAATCTCCAGAGAAGAGCAGATTCAGCAGGTTATGGATCAGATCACTGCATGGCAGGAAGACTAAAAGGAGAAAAAAATGAAGGGTTATATTACTACATTTTCAAAGGCACGATTTAATGTATTTAATCCAGATCAGAAGGATATTTTGATAGAAGATATTGCTCATGCATTATCTCTTATGACAAGAGCAAATGGACATTTTCCGGAGTTCTTTTCTGTAGCACAGCATAGTATTCAATGTGCAAAAGAGGCGATCGCCAGAAACTACGTGCCACAGGTGGCACTGGCTTGTCTGCTGCATGATGCAAGTGAAGCTTATTTATCTGATATTACACGACCGGTAAAACAGAATATGGTCATGTATCTTCAGATTGAAGAGCAGCTTCAGAACGCAATTTATGAGAGATTTCTCGGTGGACTTCCGGGAGATGAGGAAAGTATCCTGATCAAGCATATAGATGATGCTTGCCTGTATTATGAATTTAAGCATTTTATGAAGGAACCTATCATGTTACAGGAGCCGATCATGATGAGTGAACCAGTCTATGATTTTGTTCCAATGAAAGAAGTGGAGCAGGAATTTTTACAGTTATATCATCAGCTTATAGCGGAGATAAAGGAGCAGAAGAAATAAATGTCAGTTCGTATTTTTGTAATGACTCATAAAGAATTTCATGAACCTGACGATCCAGTTTACGTCCCACTTCATGTGGGACGTAAGTCATATTTAGAGAGGATTGCAGACGAGGCAGCATCCGGCGGGCAGGAAACGACTGGGGGTCAAGTACAAGAGAGTAGCATTGGCGATGATAAGCTTCTTTCCTATTTAGGAGATGATAGTGGAGATAGTATATCTGATAAGAATTGCTATTACAGTGAACTGACCGGACTCTATTGGGTGTGGAAAAATGTCAAAGATGTGGATATCGTAGGAAGTTGCCATTATAGGCGTTATCTTATCAACGATCTGGGAAAGGTTCTTACCAGTCAGGAGATTGCTCATATTTTAGAAAAATATGATCTGATCACCACGAAGAACCTTCAACTTAATTATTCATATTATGATGGATTTTCTCATAATCATAAGCAGTATTATCTGGATGAGACTGCCAAAGTGATCCAGGAATTGTACCCAGAGGATTATCCAATCTATGAGAAACTGGTTCACGAGAAGCACACCTATTTTGGAAATATGCTCATCGCCAGAAAAGAAGTCTATGACGAATACATGGAATGGATGTTTCATATTTTACAGACTTTGGAAGAGCGGATCGTGATCGAGGAAGAGGATTCTTACCATCGCCGGATCTTTGGGTTTATCTCTGAATTCCTTCTTCTGGTATGGGTAGTATGCCGAAAGAAGAAGGTATATGAATGTATGGTAGGAATGTTAGGCGAGAAGGCAGAGACAGCTGAGATCAAGCATAAACTTGGAGAATTCTTTGCCAAGGGAGATTATGAAGGGGCGAAGGAATTCTTCTTAGAGGCCAGAAAGAAACGTCCGGATATCCTTATGGAAGCCTCTGACATTACGGGAGAGCTTCATCTGTGTATGCAGATCATTGCCACAGCCGGATTAGAACAGCAGACCTATGGCACCAACATCTTAGATAAGATTCGGGATTATCGCACACTAATGCATTGGTGCAACGAGTTGAACCGCTATTCTATTGGAATCTTGCGGGGAGAAGATGTATCAGAATTGAAACATTGGGTGGAGAGCCAGGGCATTACAGAAGTGGCTCAGAAAGTCTCCATGGATATGTTCTGGGGAAATAAATAAACATACGATCTGCCGGGGGTATGTGTAGAGTAATGCTTAAAAAAGCCACAGTACAAACGATTTGAGGTACTGTGGCTTTTTTTGCGTCGCGCGCAATCCATTTATAAATTTATACCGTGGTGTTTACTCCGTTAATGGTAGCGTGTTCATTTTCGCTCATAGGAATTACAAGACATTTCTGCCCATTGATGGTCTGGGAAGTGATCTGAGACGCTTTTTCCGGTTTTACACGAAGAACTACGTCATAGGTCTTGGTCTCAGCAATGTAGTTGTCGATTTCTTCCTGTTTCTCGATAAGCTGCTGAGTGCGTTCCTCTAACTGGGTATTTTTCTCGTCTAATGTCTTAGTAAGGACACCTACCTGATCTTCTAGTCCGATCTTTTCTAAGCGGATGGCATTTTGTTCCAAAGCTTTTGCATCAATAACGTGTTCTGCGATTGGAGGTTTATCTCCGAACACTTCATCAATGGATTTTTCGATTCGGTTTACCTTTTCCTCCGGAATATCACTTTCTGTTAAGAGCTTTACAACGGTGTCTTTATCTAACAGGAAAGCGTCATCTTCATCATCATGAGTCTCCTCATATTCAATGATCATATCACTTAAATTCTGCTGAATATCCATCATAAAATCTTCTGTATTTTCGTCGTCTGCGCCAAGAACATTGCGGACAATTGAGTGGAATGCCATTTTCTGTTCTGTTGCAGTACGTTCCACTCCGCAGCCAAGACCATTAGCCATAAATTCAGAATGAGGCTCTTTGGTGTTCTTGGTGTAGAATAAAGTTGAATGGATATCGGTGCTGCGATCGTTGAAGGCTGGGAATAAAAAGGCTGTGTCCGGTGCACCTACAACCCAGTCACGGATTCGGGAGCCAATGCGCTGTTCATCTTCCCGATAGCCCAGTCCTGGTTTGGACAGATTCACAGGGCAGATGGCGCAGATCAGATAATCAAATACTTCTTCGGATTCGTCCAGATCATCGTTATCTTTGGTACGGGTCATAACGTCATAAGCGTCGTGAAACAGCACGATGAGATAATTGCCAGCGTGATCATAGGTATCAATGATCAGGTCATAATAAGTATCCAGTAAGGCTTCGTCTTCTAATTTGGTATCGCGAAGTGCCATAAGGATCTGCTGTCTGCCACCCACTTCTTCTTCCTCAATTGGGAAAGAAAGATTCAACAGATTATTTCCCAGAGTGCCGGAAAGGGCTTTGTTGGCAATTTCTAGATATTTATAGAATTCTTCCTCTTCCAGATTTAAAAATTTGCTGCCGAACTTGCAGATCTTGTTGCGGTTTCCATCTACATAACAGCCACAGAGTCTGGTGAAAGAAGCGTCTTCTTTTTTAAAACGGCGCTTTAACTCTAAAACTTCTTTTTTGTTCATATGTAAATCCTCTCTCTTTTGAAAATCGGTTTAAGTCCAATATCCATCTTACCACAAAAACGGGATGGGGACTAGAGTCAAAAACCAATGACATCTTCTCATTTTTCTTTGGATAAGGTATAATTCATGTATATTTCGATGGATCAGGAAAGGAACAAACATGGTAGTTGGAATCTTAGCCCATGTGGATGCGGGAAAAACGACCTTATCCGAGGCTTTTTTATATCAAACAGGACAGATCCGTTCTCTGGGACGGGTGGATCATAAGGATACCTATCTGGATATGGATATTCAGGAAAAAGAGAGAGGTATTACGATCTTTTCGAAGCAGGCGCGGATCAAGACAGGGGAATTGTGCATAACTCTCTTGGATACGCCGGGGCATGTGGATTTTTCGGCGGAAATGGAGCGGACTTTGCAGGTGCTGGATTATGCAGTTCTTGTGATCAGTGGAACCGATGGAGTTCAGGGACACACCAGAACTCTGTGGAGGCTGTTAAAGCATTACAATGTGCCGGCATTTCTCTTTATCAATAAGATGGATCTTGATGGCGCAGATCGGGATGCGGTAATGGAACAGTTAAAAAGTGAGCTGGGAGACGGCTGTGTAGATTTTTCCAGAAAAATGGAGAATGGGCTGAGAACATCGGACAAGCGGAGTGCAGAGATAGCAGATACTGATTTGTGGTCTGCGGCAGACTGGGATCAGTGGTTAGAAGAGATTGCCATGTGCGATGAGAAACTGCTGGACTCCTATATGGAGACTGGAGAGATCCCAGAAGCAGATATCCGCCGGGGAATCGCTGAGAGAAAGATCTTTCCTTGTGTGTTTGGTTCTGCGTTAAAATTAGAGGGTGTGGACCGGCTTTTAGAAGTGCTGGAAAACTTTATGGAGAAAAAGACTTATCCTGGAGATTTTGCGGCGAGGGTCTATAAGATCGGCAGAGATACCAGGGGGAATCGCCTCACTTATATGAAGATCTTGGGAGGCTCTTTAAAGATCAAGGAGCGGATCGCTTATGAGGATCTGGAAGAAAAAGCGGATCAGATCCGATTGTACTCCGGAGATAAATTTGAGACCTGCGAGGAAGTACAGGCGGGGGAAGTCTGTGCAGTAACAGGTCTTACCATGACCTATCCGGGACAGGGATTAGGAGCCTGTGAAGAGGAAAATGTCCCAGTATTAGAACCAGTCTTAAACTATCAAGTCTATCTTCCGGTAGAGGTCAATCCGGTGGAAATGTTCCATCAATTAAAGCAGTTAGAGGAAGAGGATCCTCAGCTTCATGTGGTATGGAAAGAAGAATTAAAAGAGATCCATATGCAGATGATGGGACAGGTGCAGTTAGAGGTATTGACCAGACAGATCAAAGACAGATTCGGCGTGGTAGTAGTCTTTGGACCGGGAAATATCGTATATAAAGAAACCGTGGCAAAAACCGTAGAAGGAATGGGGCATTTTGAGCCTTTACGACATTATGCAGAAGTGCATCTGCTCATGGAGTCGGGAGAGACCGGAAGTGGGATCCAGGTGTCTTCCTCCTGTAGTGAAGATGTGCTGGATCTGAACTGGCAGAGGCTTATTGCCACCCACATTCAGGAACGGGAACATCCGGGAGTTTTGACAGGATCTGCCCTTACAGATGTGAAATTTACCATTTTAACGGGAAGGGCTCATAACAAACACACAGAAGGTGGGGATTTCCGTCAGGCGACTTACCGGGCGATCCGCCAGGGGTTAAAGTCCACAGAGTGTACGTTATTGGAACCTTATTACGCTTTTACCTTAGAGGTGCCTTCTGAGAACGTAGGAAGGGCAATGACGGACTTGCAGCAGAGATATTGTCAGATTCTTCCATTAGAGTACAAAAGCGGTTTTAACGGGGATCTGGGCGTTTTAAAAGGGAAAGGCCCTGTAGCCTGCCTGCAGGATTATATGATGGAAGTTCATGCCTATACCAGAGGCATGGGACATTTGACTTTAGAACTGAGTGGCTATGATGTCTGCCATAACAGTGAGGAAGTCATTGAGAAAATTCATTACGACAGTGAAGAGGATACCCTAAATCCAACTTCTTCGGTATTTTGCGGTCATGGAGCAGGCTTTTTGGTGCCTTGGAACGAAGTGGAATCCTATATGCATATGCCTCGGGTGTATGATCCGGATCAGGAGAAAAAGTCGGAAGAGGGGCATTATTATGAAGCAGAAGGAAATAGTTTCCATGCAGGCAATATTCCGGGAAGAGCACCAGAGGAGAAAAAATTAAGTTCCTGGGAGTTGGATAAAGAATTACAGCAGATCTATGCCAGGGAATTCGGGATGTCCAAAGAGGATGTAGAAGAGCAGGAACGTCGTCGGTGGATGAAGAAGAAATCTCAGGAAGAAAAACCGATCACCCAGAAGTTCGATAAGAAAGGCAATCCGATCTATCCTAAGAAAAAGGTGCAGGAAGAATATGTGATCGTAGATGGCTATAATGTGATCTTTGCAGAGGAAAGTCTCCGGGAATTAAGTAAGGTCAATATTGATTCTGCCAGAGACAAGTTGTTAGACCTTCTGGGCAATTATCAGGGCTATAAGAACTGTCGTATGATGGTGGTCTTTGATGCGTACAAGGTGAAAGGCAACCGAGGGAAAGCCGGAAAATATTACGATCTGGAAGTGGTATATACCAAGACCGATGAGACGGCGGATATGTATATTGAAAAACAGGTTCACACCCTGCGGGATAAATACCGGGTGACAGTGGTAACTAACGATGGTTTGGAACAGCTGACGGTCATGAGTCAGGGGGCTCTTCGTATGAGTGCTTCCGGCCTTTTTGAAGATATGAAGCGGGTAGCCAGAGAAAACATTGTGACTTTTTAGGAAAAGTGATAAGATAAAACAGATTGGAAAAATAAGGAGCAAGGACTCCATGATGAATAGAAAAGGAGAGTTTTCATGATCGTTTCAGAGAAAATGTATGAATTGGGAAGCAAGCGTTCTGCAATTCGTGAATTATTTGAATATGGAAAACAGCGGGCAGCTATCGTAGGACCGGAAAATGTATATGATTTTTCCTTGGGAAATCCTACCGTGCCAGCGCCGGATTGTGTGAATGAGGCAATTCGGGAGTTAACAGAAGAATTGGACAGTATCAGTCTGCATGGATATACTTCCGCTCAAGGAGATATAGAAATGAGACAGGCAGTTGCAGATTATCTGAACAAGACTTATGAGACTAATTTTAAGGCGGATAATTTTTATATTACTATGGGAGCGGCTGCTTCCTTATCCGTATGTTTTAAAGCCTTGACCATGAGCCCTGAGGATGAATTTATCGCCATTGCGCCATTTTTCCCAGAGTATCAGGTATTTGTACAGGCTGCCGGAGCAAAATTTGTGGTAGTGCCAGCAGATACGACGGAATTTCAGATCAACATGGAAGCGTTGGAAAAGGCCATTACACCACATACTAAGGGAATTATCGTAAACTCTCCAAATAACCCATCTGGTGCAGTTTACAACGAAAATACCATCAAAGAATTGGCGGCTTTATTAGAAAAAAAATCGGCAGAAATCGGACATCCGATCTTTTTGATCTCTGACGAACCATACCGGGAGATCGCCTATGATGGAGTGGAAGTTCCATACATGACAAAGTATTATAACAATACTCTTGTATGTTATTCCTACAGTAAATCCTTATCCTTGCCGGGAGAACGTATTGGTTTTGTGCTGGTGCCGGATGAGGTGACAGAAAGCAAAGCTGTCTATGCAGCAATTGCAGGATCAGGAAGAGCCTTAGGTTATGTGTGCGCGCCAAGCCTGTTCCAGAAGGTTATTGTAAAATGTATCGGAAACACCGGAGACGTGAATCTATATAAGAAAAACAGAGATTTGCTCTATGAAGGTCTTACCAAGATTGGATATGAATGTTTCAAGCCTGATGGTGCATTTTATATGTTTGTGAAGGCTTTGGAAGAGGATTCCGAGGCTTTCTGTGAGAAAGCAAAAGAAGAAGATCTTCTTATCGTATCCGCTACGGGATTTGGTTGTCCGGGTTATGTGAGAATTTCTTATTGTGTGGATGAGGAAATGATCAAGAGATCTTTTGGTGCATTTGAGAGATTGTACCAGAAATATCAGAAATAATCATTTATGAAAAAAAGGAGGTACATGGCTTTTTCCGTTATGAAACGGTCGGTCATGTGCCTCCTTTTTTATGTTAAATTTTATATGAAATAGAACAGTTTATTTGATCAGTTCTTCTGCACGGTCTAAAGCTTCTACAATATTCTGGCAGAAGTTTTCTTTTCCAACATATTCAATGAAGTTATCCTTTTCCATAACAGAATATGGCTGTTCATTTACATGAGAGAATACCATGGTGATGTTCTTTTTCTTAGCAGCTTCTGTCAGTTCGCGAAGGGCTTTCATAGCGCTGGCGTCAATGGCAGGAACGCTTCTCATACGGATGACCATAACTTTGGTACGGTTACCAGTATGGATACGCAGGAGCTGTTCGCTGGCTGCAAAGAACAGAGGTCCGGTAATCTCAAATACACGGATAGAATGTGGGATATCTACTAATTTTTCTGCTTCACCTGGGGTAATATCAGGGGAATCTAAATATTTCCATTTATTAACATCGGCTGTTTCAGACATACGTTTCATAAAGAGCATAGCAGCTAAAACTACGCCAACTTCGATAGCAACAACCAGATCGAAGAATACAGTTAAAAGGAAAGTTGCAACTAATACGATAATGTCACTCTTTGGTGCTGTTTTGCACAGACGGGCAAAGGATTTCCAGTCTGCCATATTCCAAGCTACAACTAACAGAACTGCTGCTAAAGTGGTCATTGGAATTAAAGAAGCTAAAGGCATTAAAACAACCAGGATAATAGTTAATGTAATACAGTGAGTGATTCCGGCGATTGGAGTACGTCCGCCATTTTTTACATTGGCAGCAGTACGGGCAATAGCACCGGTAGCTGGGATTCCGCCGAAGAGACCGGAGAAGATATTTCCCAGACCCTGTCCAACCAGCTCTGCATTGGATTTATGAGTATCACCGATCATTCCGTCAGAAACTACTGCAGAAAGCAGAGATTCGATTCCAGCTAAGATCGCAATGGTAAAGGCTGGAGAGATCAGTTCGCGGATCAGCGCAAAGTTTACGTTTGGTAAGTGGAAGGATGGGAAAGAGGATGATAATTCCCCATAAACGCTTCCGATGGTATTTACTGGTAATTTTGCAAAATAAACAACTGCAGTGGTCACAATGATGGCAACCAATGATCCAGGGATCTTATCTGTGATCTTAGGCCAGATCAGCAGGATCACAATAGCAAGAAGTCCGATCGCTAAAGTAGTAAGGTCAGTGGTTGTAATGTGTTTTCCATAAGCGATCATCTTATCTACGAATTCAGAAGGTACGGACTCCATTTTCAGTCCAAGGAAATCCTTCATCTGTCCGAAAAATAAGGTAACAGCGATACCGCAGGTAAATCCTGTGGTAATGGTATATGGAATATATTTAATGAGAGAACCAAAGTGGCAGATTCCCATGATCACAAGAATGATACCTGCCATGATGGTGGCAACCACAAGTCCGTCGGTTCCATAGGACTGCACGATGCCGTAAATAATTACTACGAAAGCAGCAGTCGGTCCACCGATCTGAACACGGCTTCCACCGAAAAAGGAAATAAAAAATCCTGCGATGATCGCAGTGTAAAGTCCCTGTTCCGGACCAACACCAGATGCAATTGCAAGAGCAATGGAAAGTGGTAATGCAATAATGGCAACAATGATACCGGAAATGATATCTTTGATCGCCTGCTCTTTGGTGTATCCCTTTAAGACATCAAAAAGCTTTGGTCTTAATTCGTTCATAACGTTCCTCCATAAGTAAGATAAATAAATTGTCAGCAAGACGCCAACGATTTTATTCTATCAAAAATGATTTTTTGAGGAAACTGTAAAAATGACGAATTTTCCCGCTTTTTTCGGCAGTTGTATGGATAATATAAGATTTTTTGGGCACTGGAAGAGTAAAAGGGGGGAATTTGCGGACGCTGTATCATTTTGCAGTACATCAATAATTGAATTATGTCGGTTCAAGGTATATAGTGGATTTAAGAGCATAAGGAGGAAGTTTGGGCGTGGGAGAGAAGAAACCTTTTCAGAAAGAAAAGATAAAAAGAGTAGGAATCGTTGTGGCTATTATGGTCTTTTGTTTCCTGTTGGGACTTTTGGTGGGAAGCATTGGAATGAAGATAGCCTCAGGGAATCCAAATGGATTGGCAGTCAATAGTACCGCAACAGAGGGAGTAGAAGAAAG
>JAGAOC010000023.1 GCA_017623935.1 Agathobacter sp.
CCTCCCCCAAATAAACGATAACTTTTCCTTCATATTTTCGGATCCTTTCTAAGGATTTTTCCACAAGTTCAATCTGCCAATCAGCCGGCTCCGCTTTCCTGCGCTCTTAAACACCTCTCTGGCGGAAACTTTTCTGATCTTACGATTGTTATATAAGAATCGCACCAGCGTAATGACCCACAACACAGGCCAAAACAGAAATACTTTTCCAGCTTTCGGGAAATTCAAATGCATCTGGTGATGGAACTCCACCACATAACCCCACAGGTTGTTATTCCTTAACCCCACCATTCTAGCTGCAGAATGATTTCCAAATTCCTCAGCCTCAAAGATCTCTTCCATAAAATCTTCTGTAGGATACACCTGATCAAAATCCATCCACTGCACATTTTTTAACTCTAGTCCCAGATATTTAACGCAGACCTGAGTGATCATATCCGAAAAGCCTTTTACTCCGCTTTCCCGAACAAGTTTTATGTATTTTTCTTTTTCTTCCTGAGAAGATGGAGTATTCCAGAATACCACCCAATCACATAATAATTTTAAGCCAAATCCCGCTCTTAAAAAATGCTGTAGCATATGTAAGAGCAATTCATAGGCGTGATACGCTGTATTTAATATTGGAAGAGTCACTCCCATGACCTCTTTTTTCACCACTTCATGAGCACAGTTGTTCATCTGACCTTCCAAATATCCATTGATCTTCTCATTATCAAAAGGCTCTGCCAACATGGTGTGAAGCTCGATCTCAATGCCATCGGAATTCTCAAATACCACATGATGTAGAGATGGCTGTTCCTCCCGAAGTGTACACCCTGCCTGTTTTAAGACTTCGCAGGCCTCTTTTTGCTTTTCCACATCCAGTAGCAGAAGATCCACGTCTCCGGATTTTCTCAGTTCCGGCACCGGATAATAGGAAGCTGTTCCTACGCCTTTTAAAAGAGCCACCGCAATCCCTGCCTGCTCTAATCTACTGCAGAGATCTTTGCACAAAAACAAAAGGCGATAGCTTTGCAACACAGCTTTTCTAGAAGCCGCCGCCACCCGCTTTTGCATGGTTTCCGGCACTTCTCTTGCCTCAGCCAGTTCGTCGTACAAAAAAGACAATACTCTATGCCCCTGAGCAATCTGATAGAAATGCTCCCAATCAATCTGAGAAAAGATTTCTGCATTTTGCTTCTCCAGCCTAAGGTCATTTAATTTTTTCTTCTCCTGATCAAGCACCTCTGACGTGTCTTGTTCTATATTTAATGCCTGTGAAAGAAGCCTCAACATCAGAAGTTCTTCTTTATCCATCTCAAAGGTGGTGTCTTTTATCTTTTCCATAGCTGCTCTACCGTTTCAACCTCAAGTGTTCCTATCTTATACCCCAGATCCACCGCTTCCTGCTCGTTTGCAAGAAGAATCTGTTGCCCAGTCTGGACATCGGATATTTTCACATATAGATCGATCTGCCCCGGTTCTTCTCCTGTCAAATTTATTTTCCGAGAAAATGTCTCTATCTGCTGGCTATCATTTCCACCGGACAAAGCCCTTAGATCTCCTTCCATGGAATAGGACTCCCAGGTTCCGGTATTGTGATGATAGACCACCAGCTCCGCTTTTGCTGCTTTATAGATTGGAGAAAATCCCACATTTTTGATATCTGCTGTAACGGAAATTTCATCCTCTTTAAAGCTATAATCAACTGCCACATGATCCACAAAAAAACGATATCCCAAATGCCGCTCCACATAGGAAAGCCCATCCATCCCATCGAAGCAGCCCTCTTGGGAAATGGTTTCTGCTGCCCATTTATTTAAAACATTTCTGTCATAATCCCTGTTCAAGTAAGAAATATGCATGGTCTTAAGACTAGAGATCGCATTTTCCAGATCATTATAAGAGTTATCCACGATGACTTCTCCTCCGTTTGGAACTTTTTCACAGAGGATTTCCTGAAATGCCAACTCCTCTTCCCGATTCCAATAGGAAAGATCTCCCTGTTCCTGCTGGCTCTTGGTTCCGTAGGTACCGTAGTCCTGCTCATTTCCCATGATCCCATCATTATAAAGCCCCAGTCGAAGACCAATATCCGATCTAGCCAAATCTTGTGTCAGATCTGCTATATCTGTGATCTGCCGCCAGAACATAGGCATCCGAACAGCCAGATAGATATCTTCGTCCAATACTTCCACTAATTTATTGGTAAGAGTCTTAAGATCCGAAACAGAAGTATATTTCGTTCCATTCATTTCTCCCCAATTTCCAATAAAAAGCCCCTGCATAGTATAGATCTGCGCTTTATGGCGGTTTACGATGGGCGCCACCTGTTCCATATGCTTTAGGATAATTTCCAGATCTTCCGGCTCTTTTTCGGCATTTTCTCCATCCCAGTCATATAAAAAACGAAGGATCAGATTCTTGTCTATCTGTTCTAATTCCGTAAAAAGAGCTTCAATATTAAGAAGTCCCTGCTCAGAAATTTCCCGGTCTCTGTAATTTTGCAGGTTGATCTGGATCATGGTAAGGGTGGTATCCTTATCCTCCGCAAAACGATTGGATACATTTTCCTTATAATCCGCCACTTCATCTGTGATCCAGAAGCCGTGAATATAGTAAAATCCGCAATTTGGATTATTTAGCTTCCGATCCGATTCTTCAAAAGACTCAACCTGATAGGTTATGTTTCCATGACCTCTCATTTTAAAATAGTGCTGGCAGCCCAAAAACACCGCCAACACGATTACACCCAAAAGAACTGCTGCACCCAACAGAATTTTTCTCTTTCCGGCTTTTTTTCTATTCATTTGCCGCCTCCGGTGTGCCTAACTGATATAAACTAGCTGGATTTTGTTTGAAATAGTAACAAACAAAATTCTCATCCTCATAGTAAGTCTTCATCTGGTATGGATATTTTTTGCTAAATTCCTGGCACCATTTATAGATCTGGGACTCCACCAATGTTCTGGATTCCAGATTGGTATAAGTAGAAGCCGAAGACGCAAAATAAATATTACTCAGTTCCATCAATTCCTGTGACAGCTTTGATGATGTGATATCCGGGCACTGACTTACATAAGAAGAGTAGTATTGCGGGTATTTTTCGCAAGCCAGCCATTTCGGTCCTGTAAAGAAATGGGACTGAGCATATTCAATTGGCTTCTTTTCCACATAAATAAATACATATTCTGTTGGAAGTCTGTATTCTTTACTCTTGGTTCCATTTAAAAAATCACTTACTTCTTCGTGCCAGCCATAATAGATCATCTGGTACAATTCATCGGTGGTTGATACTATGGTATAAGTCTGCTCCGGCAACGTTCGAATAATGGAATTCGTGGTCATGACCGCTCCGTTATATCGGGTCAACTCAAAATATAAATATCCATGGAATACTCCAGCCACCATGGTTCCAAGGTAAATTGCCCCAACCCCTAAGGTTGATAAGCCATGCATGATGACTTTTGGCATAAATTTCGCCAATAGCGAAAATACAATATCCACCGGAATCACCATCATTGCCAAGATCAAAAGCTGCTCTGTGGAACACAATCTGGCTCCTGCAATGAGCGCCGGAAGACCAACTGCTTCTGCACAATACATGACCATATAAAGAAAGCTGGATAAGGTCAGCCCCACATGGGCATCCAGATAATTTCCCAGCAGTTTTTTCTTTTTCAAGAAAATATTTAAGATGAACGCAATGATCCTATATACCAACCAAAGTCCTGCCGTTACCAGGGTAAATCCAATGATCCAGTTGGCTCGATCCGTCTTATAAAGCATCTCATATCCATAACGATAGAGACGATCCCCTTTAAATTTCAAGGTCTCAATAACTTTATCTTTAAGAACCGCCAAGCGCCCCTTGCCGCTTCCAGTTTCCGTGCCTGTGCCGCTTCC
>JAGAOC010000004.1 GCA_017623935.1 Agathobacter sp.
AGCCTATGATACCAATTACAGTTGGATAGATGAGAACCGGGATGGAGTAAAATACAGCGCAGGTCTTTTGAACATCCTGATGGCTTATGCTTCCCGGAAAAAAGGCAGATTTATCTACCTGTCTTCTCATGAGGTATTTCAGGGAGATTTTGAAGAGCCTATCACAGAGGAGACAAAGCCAAATCCGGAGTCTCAGAAAGGATTGGCCATCGCTCAGGGAGAGCAGATCTGTGAACTGTACCAGCAGACCAGAATGTTGGACATTATCACACTGCGTTTAGACCATCTCTACGGGATCCCGAAGAATCGGAAGGATGTTCGGAGTATCTGTGAGAAAATGTGTCTGCAGGCATTAGAAGAAAATTCCATAGATGTAGGGGAAGAAAACATTTTTTCTCTGATCTATCAGACAGATGCCATTGAGTATATTTATCGGACGGCTACTAACAAGAAACATAACTACAACTTATACCATATTTCTTCCATGAAGACCATGAATCAGTTGGAGCTGGCGGAGGAGATCAAAGGGCACATGGGCGAAAAGGTGCTCATACATACTCATGGAGGGCCAAAGCAGAACATAGTCTTGAACAGACAGCGGTTTGAGAGTGAATTTGGTAATCCATTTTTCTGTGAAGTATCCGGCGTGGTTAAGAAGATCACGGATTTCATGGAGAAGAATCGTTATATGTTCCTGACCGGAGCGGAGGAGAACCTGTCTCTTCACGAGAGGATCTTGAAGAAAGCAGGATGGCTGATCCGCACCATGATCCCTTTTATAGAGAACCTGATCATGTTCATACCGGCATTCATGTTGAATAACAGAGCAGTAGGAAGTCAGTATTTTGCAAACTTAGATTCCTATCAGTTGTATGTACTTTTATTTGCCATTGTATATGGACAGCAACAGGCAGTATTTTCGGCAGTGTTGGCAGTGGCAGGTTATTGTTTCCGGCAGATGTACGGCAGAAGCGGATTTGAAGTCATGTTAGATGCCAACACCTATGTATGGATGGCGCATTTGTTCATACTGGGACTGGTGGTAGGATATATGCGAGACCAGATCAAGAAGCTAAAAGTTGAGAACATACAGGAAAGAGAATTCTTGTCCACACAGCTGGTGGATATTCAGGATATTAACGGAAGTAACGTTAGAGTTAAGGATGCGTTAGAGACCCAGATCGTTAACCAAAATGACAGTGTTGCCAAGATCTACAGCATCACTTCGGCTCTGGATCAGTATAGTTCAGAGGAAGTGCTCTTCTATGCGGCAGAAATGCTGAGTAAACTGATGAAGAGTAAGGATGTATGTATTTATACCATTTCCAATGGAGATTATGCCCGTTTATTTTCTTTTACCTCAGATAAGGCAAGGGTACTGGGCAATTCCATCCGCTATCCGGAAATGGAAGAGATGTATGTTGTTTTAAAACAGCAAAAAGTCTATATTAACCGCAAGATGGACGAGCGTTATCCAATGATGGCAAATGCCATTTTTGAGAATGAGAAGATGCAGATGATCCTTATGGTCTGGACACTTCCATGGGAGCGAATGACCTTAGGACAGGCGAATCAGTTAGTGGTTATCAGTGCTTTAATACAGAATGCGGTACTTCGTGCCAATCGTTATCTGTCTGCGTTAGAGGATCAGCGTTATATGCAAGGTACTCATATGTTAGAACAGGAGGCGTTTGTAACCTTAATGAATGCCTATCTGACCGCTCGAAGCAGGGGCTTAACAGAGTGTGCGGCTCTACGGATCAATACGCCGCCTGAGACCTATAGAGAAGCTGGGATCCAGATTACAAAGAAACTGCGTCAGTCTGACTACTTAGGAATCTTTTCAGATGGTGGCTTATATGCCTTATTGGCCAACACCAGTAAAGAAGATGTGCAGTTCGTAATCAACCGATTTGCAGAGATCGGTTATGAGAGTTTCCTGATGGAGGATAGTGTAGAATGAGCGAGCACTTAGTGCTGTTATTAGGAATATTGATCGTAAATTTTCTAATTGTAATTTGTTATTGGATATGCAGTTTTGTTTGGAGAATAGACAAAAAGAGCAGTATTGTGATCCGTGGGATCATAATGTTGTTGTGCCCTTTGGTAGGACCGCTGTTTTTCTTCGTGGGGTATATCTTATTTAAGATATTCTTTTCAGAACCGGTGGATCTAAATGACGTTGTATTTAGCAAAGATAGGGCAGAGACCTTTATCCATGCGGATGAAGATAGGGAGCGAAATATCGTTCCTGTGGAAGAAGCCATCGAAGTAACCAACAAAGATGAACTTCGTGAACTTATGATGAATGTTGTCCGAGGGGATGTACAGAAATCTTTGGCTTCTATTGCATTGGCTCTGAATAGTGATGATACAGAGACTGTGCACTATGCTGCTTCTGTATTGCAGGATGCATTAAATGATTTCCGCTCCAATGTGCAGAAACAGTATAATCTGATCATGGAGGGGGAGAAGAACCGGGTTCAATATGCTGAGATGCTGGTGGAATATATGGATCAGGTATTGGTACAGAAAGTTTTCTCTGATATGGAACAGAAAAAATACGTACTGATCATGGAAGAAGTGGCGGAGTTTTTGTTTAATAACGAGAAGGCGCGCCTGACTAGCAGCCATTTTGAATCTATTTGTTTAAGGCTTTTAGAGATTGAAGAATTTCATTTATGTGAGAGATGGTGCAATCGGGCGGCGTTTCTGTATCCGAACACCTTATCCGCTTATACCTGTCGGTTGAAATTATATTTCAATTGTGGCAAAAAACAGGAGTTTTTCAAGGTGATCGAAGAGTTGAAGAGCTCCGCTGTAGTAATTGACAGTGAAACATTAGAACTGATTCGAGTATTCCAGTAGAAAACAGAACACTGGAGTCGTGTTGGTAAAAGGAGTAGAACATGGTTTCACGGAGAAATTTTATCAGTATCGGTATCATGATGCTGGTGCTTTTGTTCTTATTCCTGTTTTCCCATGTGGTGAAAGAACAGGAAAATAATTACGATGAAAATGAATATGTATGCGAAAATCCTTTATCCGGCGCGGATCAATGGACTATGACCAGTACCCTGGAAGAACTAACGGAGCAGGATTATATCCTGTTTTTAGGCGGGGAAGATTCCCAGATGGGAAAGATGATCCAGTCCTGGTGCACCTATGGAAAACGTCAGCTTTACACAGCGCAGTCTATGCAGCTGGCAGAAAGTCTTCCAGTGCCGGATATGATATTGATAGACACTGAAACCGTAGATGTGTCTAATGCAGCAGATTGGTTAAAAGAGATGGCAGGATGTGGCTGTAATCTGGTCTTTTGTAATCTGCCTAATGCGAAAGAGATTGAAGCTCATGCAGATCTTATGGAGCTTTTAGGAGTCCTTCAAGTACGTGTACCTACGGTACAAGTAGAGGGAATCCGTCTTTTTTCCGGTTTTCTCATAGGGGGAGAAGCGGTGTATAAAGCCCAGACAGAGAAAGAGCAGAAAATGCAGGATCTGGAACTTTCTATGCCATGGTATACCTTAGGCTCCGGTACTTCTATCTATATGATAGGTATGATGGATGAAGCAGAATACGAAAGAGAAGAGTTCCCGCCTATCATCTGGAAAAATACCTACGAAAATGGAACGGTATTTGCCATTAATGGAGATTATATGTCTGATCTAACGGGGCTTGGGATCTTAAGTGCCATAGATTATCAGTTAGAACCTTATACCCTATATCCGGTGGTCAATGCCCATAATACGACTATGGTCAATTATCCGGGATTTGCAGAAGAAAATGCGGACAAGATCCAGGAATTATATAGCAGAAGTGTAAAGGCCTTATACCGAGATGTTATGTGGCCGGGACTTACGGCGTTATCAGAAAGCGTGAATATGAAACTGACCTTTGCCATCAGTCCTCAGTATTATTATGGAGATGAGCTTTCCCCATCTGGGGATGAACTGATCTTTTATCTAAAGCAGATGAAAGAGATCAAGGCAGAGGCGGGAATTTCTTTAGATTATGCAAAGGATGTGTCTTTAGAGGAGAAGATCTCCCAGGATAAGAGCTTTTTGGAGGGACTGGAAGAATCTTATATCTATAGTGCGTACTGTTTGATGGAAGAATGTCCGGATGATCTGGAAGATGTGTTACTGAGTCAGATGGAGGATGTCCAGACTATTTCCTGTCTGGTTCAAGGGGAGGAACCTTTGGTGTCCTATTACAATGACGAAGTAACGTTGCAGGTTTCTACCGGTGATCCTTCAGAATATACCTATTCGGATAATCTGCGTTTTCGGAGTCTGGAAACGGCGTTAGGTTATTCCAATATTATGGTGGATCTGGGAAAAGTGATCTGGCCAGAGTCAGAAAAAGAGCAGTGGGAGAATTATTTTGATGATATCTCCAGTAATCTCTCGACCTATTGGACACCTTACAAAGCCTATGATTCAACCACTTTAACAGAGAGTGATTCCAGAATCCGGAGTTTCTTAAATCTGGGTTATAGTTATGAGAAAACAGATGATAAGCTCACATTAAAAGTGACTGATTTTGGAGAGGAAGCATGGTTTGTGTTCCGTTCCAGAGGAGAAGATATTGCCCGTATCACAGGGGGAAAATATACCAAGATGGAAGAAAATGTTTTTCTGATCCAGGTTACTTCGGAAGAAGTCGTGTTGGAATTGGAAGCATCAGATGAACAGCCGGAATTTTTATTTCCGGGAGAGGCAGGTTATTAATAGGCATGAAAATATGCATTATTGCAGAAGGATGCTATCCCTATGTAGTAGGTGGTGTGTCCAGTTGGATCCACAGTTTAATAAAGTCTTATCCCAATGAAGAATTCATTGTGTTAACAGTAGTTGCCAATCGTTCCATCAGTGGAAAGTTTGTCTATGAGCTTCCGGAAAATGTTACTGCAGTCTATGAGTCCTACCTGGATGATTTTGACTGGGGCAAAGTCAAGAAAAAGAGAAGACGCAGAAAGCTCAGTGAAAAAGAGTACAAGGCATTAAGGAGTATCTGTACCAATGAAGAGGTAGATTGGGATACGGCATTTGAGATGTTCCAGAAGGATGATTTTTCTATTGACGATCTGCTTATGGGACCGGATTTTTTAAATATCGTAAAAGAAACTTATCAGTTGAAATATCCTTATATTGTGTTTTCCGATTATCTGTGGACCATGCGCTCCATCTATCTGCCGCTTTTTCTGGTGTTACAGACGAAGCTGCCGAAGGCAGATATGTATCATGCGGTAGCCACCGGTTATTCCGGAGTTTTGGGCAGTATGGCAAAGCATTTTTATCACAGTGGTCTTATTATTTCGGAACATGGTATTTATACAAGAGAGCGAGAGGAAGAGCTCATTAAGGCAACCTGGGTAGCAGGAATCTATAAGAATATCTGGATCGACCAGTTTAGAAAAATGTCTTCTCTTGCTTATGATAGGGCGGATGTGGTCACGAGTCTTTTTGGTCATGCCAGAGAATTGCAGTTAGAGATGGGATGCCCGGAAGAAAAGACCATCATAACACCTAATGGGATCGATGTAGAGAGATTTGCGGATCTTCCGGGAAAGAAACCGGAAGATAAAGGATTTATCAATATAGGAGCAGTTCTTCGAGTAACGCCGATCAAGGATGTTAAGACGATGATCCAGGCTTTTGCTTTTGCAAAGGAAGCCGATTCCAGGTTGAAATTATGGATCATGGGACCTTGTGATGAGGACGAGGAATACGCGCAGGAATGTTTTGATCTGGTGGATACCTTGCAGGTCAAAGATGTGATCTTTACGGGCAGGATTGATGTTCGGGAATATCTGGGAAGAATGGATTTTACTATCCTGACCAGTATCAGCGAGGGTATGCCTCTTACGATCTTAGAAAGCTATGCGGCGAAAAAACCGGTGGTGGCAACGGACGTAGGAAATTGCCGGGAGCTGATCTATGGAGATGGAGACGGATTTGGAACAGCCGGGATCCTGACTCATATTATGAACGTGCCAGAGTTATCAGCAGCCATGTTAGATATGGCAAGATCGGCTCATACAAGAGAAGCCATGGGAGAATGTGGCTATCAGAGATGTATTGCTAAGTACCGGATCCAGCAGATGAAGGATACCTATCAGAAGATCTACGAGGATACCGGATGGCAGTATGGAAAATTAATGAATTACGATGATTACAGGTAACAGGAGGTTGCAGTTTGGCTGGTGTAGGAGTTAGACTGAACAGAATATTCAGTAAGAATACCATTACGACCAATTTAATAGGATTTGGATACAGTACTATGATCTCCATTGCACCAATGGTAGTTGTTATCGGAGCTGTGATCACGATGCAGTATTTTCTGGGATTTTCTAAGATTGGATATGCCCAGAGGGAATTATATTCCTGTACTCTGCTTTATATATTTATCTTCTCACTGCTGACGGCTTCGCCTTTTAATGCGGTGTTGTCCCGGTATTTATCGGACGTTATCTATAACGAGACTTATGAAGATATTCTGCCATGTTACTATTTGGGACTGATCATGAATCTGATCTTAAGTGCCCTGCTTGGTGTTCCTTTCTGTGTTCACGAATATTTTGCAGGAGGAGTGGATATCGTCTTTATTTTTGCCGGGTACTGTGGATATATGGCATTGGTGCAGGTGTTTTATTCCATGCTGTATCTGTCTATCTGTAAGGACTATAAGAAGATTTCCCTGTTCTTTTTGATCGGAATGGTGTTTGCGGTGGTGCTGGCCTTTGTGCTGGTGAAGCTTTTTCGAGTAGAACTGACCCTGGCAATGCTCATATCCATGGATGCGGGATTTCTGTTGATCGGAAGTTTGGAATTTGCTTTGATCAAGAGCTATTTCAGGGAGAACAGTGGAAAATATAAAGAGGTTCTCAAATATTATAAGAAGTACTGGCAGTTAGTAGTGACGAACCTGCTATACACGGCAGGACTTTATGTACATAATTTTGTGTTTTGGACTACGGAACAGAGAATGGTAGTTGCCAATAGTTTTGTCTGCAATACCAACTATGATATGGCATCCTGTCTGGCCATGTTTACGAATATCACAGCTACGGTGATCTTTATTTCAAGAGTGGAAATGCAGTTTCATGGACGCTATAGACGATATTCAGAAGCAGTTATCGGTGGCAGGGGAATCGATATTGAGACTGCGAAGAAGCGGATGTTCCGACAGCTTGGAGAAGAGTTGATGAATTTGGTGCGGATCCAGTTTATCATATCGGTTGTGGCATATTTACTCTGTATCGTACTGCTGCCACAGTTTGGATTTGGTGGTTTGATCCTTCGGATCTATCCGTGTCTGGCAGTGGGATATTTTATCTTATTTACCATGTATGCCGCCATCATCTTTTTGTATTACTTCAATGATCTGATCGGGGCGGTGCTGACTTCTAGCGTATTTTTTGTGACCACCTTAGTCTGCAGCATTTTTGCCACAGACTTGTCGGAGATCTGGTACGGGATCGGTCTGGTGGCAGGAGCCTTTGCGGGGTGGAGCGTAGCATATTACAGGCTCAGAGTCATGGAGAAAAACTTAGATATTCACATTTTCTGTAATGGAAATCTCATGAAGCGGGGAAAAGGCATAAAACCGAATAATAAGGTTTATGACAACGGAGAGACCATCATAGCGAAAAAGAAAAAGAGTGTCTCTAAGGATGATAAAGCAGCGGCAAAGCGAGCAGCTAGGAAGGCTAAGATATTGGCAAAACGAGCTGCCGAGAAGAATAAACAAGAGGCAAAACAAGCAACTAAGAAGACGAAAGAAAAAAGAAGGGAAGGATAAAATGCAAGCGGGAGATTTACTGAGGATCATTATGATCGCCACGGGAATTTTTTTATGGGTGATAACCCTTATGTCCCTGGCAAAAAGAAGGATGACAGATACGTTTAGTTTGATCTGGGGGATGGTCAGTATCATTATCATTCTGGCAGGAATTTTACTGAGACCGGCAGGCTGGAATTCCATCATTAGTAAGACAGCGTTGATCTTGATCTTATTAGTGGGATTCTGTGTCATTTATTGTATTTATTTTATCTGCCGGCAGATTTCGGATCTTATGAGAAGAAATCATGAACTTGCCATGCAGCTGGCAATCTTAAAAAAGCAGAATGATGAGATTATGGAGCAATTAGAACAATTGACAGATAAAGCGGAGTAATCTATGAAAAAAATACTTTTTGTCATAAACACTCTGGGAAGAGCAGGAGCGGAAAACTCGCTGTTAGAGCTTTTGAAGCATTTAGATCCAAAGCAGTATGAAGTATCCTTGTATGTGATCATGGGGCAGGGCGAGCTGGCATCAGAACTGCCGGAGCACGTAAGGCTGCTGAACAAACACTATCGGAATACGCCTGTCCTTGGAAAACAGGGGCAAAAAGGCATGGTAAAACAGGTTTTAAAAGCCATGTTCACGCGAGGAACTTTGATACGGAGATTGCCTTATCTTTTTAAAAATCTCTTTCTGATGTTGGGGAAGAAACAGATTTCCGTGGATAAACTTCTCTGGAGGATCTTATCTGATGGGGGAGAATTTCAGGAGGAGACCTATGATCTGGCTGTGGCATATATTGAGGGCGGAGCCACCTATTATGTAGCAGACCATGTTCATGCGGTGAGAAAAGCGGCATTTATTCATGTGGACTATCAGAAAGCGGGATATACAAAAGCCTTAGATAAGGACTGCTATGCAAAATTCGACAAGATGTTTGCGGTTTCTCAGGAAGTGAAGATTGAATTTGAAAAATTCTACCCACAATGGGCAGATAAGACGGATGTTTTCCGTAATATACTGGATGTGGAAGGAATCAGGAAGAGGGCTTTAGAACCGGGCGGCTTTACAGATTCCTTTGATGGAGTCCGGATCTTGACTATAGGAAGACTGACTGCCCAGAAAGGGTTGGAAGTTTCCATAGAGGCCATGGCTCTTTTAAAGAGAGCATTTTTCCCGGTGCGTTGGTACGTGCTAGGGGAAGGTGACCAAAGGGATTTTTTAAAGAAAACCATTGAAAAAGCGGGGCTTCAAGAGGACTTTATCCTGCTTGGATCCGTGGACAATCCTTATCCTTATCTGGCTCAGGCGGATCTCTATGTCCACGCCAGCCGTTTTGAGGGAAAGAGTATTGCCATTCAGGAAGCCCAGGTCTTAGGAAAAGCCATTGTGGTATCTGATCGCAGTGGAAATAGGGAACAGGTTATTGATCGGGAAGATGGTATTATGTGCAGATTTCATCCGGAAAGTATTCGGGATGCCATTGATCTTCTCTTGCATGACCAAGAGTTAAAGCAGCGGTTGGAGAAAGCGGCAGCTCTTAAGAATGAGGCAGCAGAAAAAGACTTATATAAGTTATTTGATTTATTACAATAGACAAAATTTTGGTTGTCAAAGTTATGATAAATGGGGGTTAGAATGAACGAACTACTGATAATTATTCCCGCATATAATGAGGAAAGTAATATTGAACCGTTCTTAGAGAAGTTGGAACAGGTGGATATTCCTATGGGAATGGATATTCTTGTCATTGATGATGGATCAACAGATCACACCAAGGATATCGTAAGAAAAAGAAACCATAAGATCATCACCCAATGTTTTAATCTAGGGTATGGAAGTGGATTGCAGACTGGTTATAAATATGCCGCTCAGAAGGGGTATCAGTATGTGATTCAAATGGATGCTGATGGACAGCATGACGCAAGAAATGTGGAGACGATCTTAAAAGCCCTTATTACGGCAGATGAAGAGGGAAATACGCCGGATATCGTGTTGGGATCCAGATTTGTGAAAGGAAGCACCATCTATCCCATCTCTTTTGTAAAAAAGATCGCATATTGTTTATTTCGGATCTTGATCCGTCTTTTCACAGGAAAGAAGATCCAGGATCCTACCACAGGATTACAGGGCTTAAACAGAAAGGCCTTTGGGTATTATGCGGGATATAATCATTTTGATGATAAATATCCGGATGCCAATATGATCATGCAGATGATCCTTTTAGGTTTTCGTGTCATAGAGATTCCATCTGTTATGCACGCACGGACAGAAGGGGTCAGCATGCATTCCGGTTTAAAACCAATTATCTATATGTTTCGGATGATGTTTTCCATGATAGCTGTTTGGATCCGTATTCGTTTGTTCCATGTAGATGAGGGGGCGGTAGAGGATGAGTATAATACATAAGATCCGAGGTGGAGGAAAACAGAGTGCTTTTATAGAAGCGCCTTTGTTTGAGATCACAGAGGAACTCCATAATCCCGCAAGAGGCTGGTATCAGGTCTATAATTTTGATCTGGGAAAAGACGTAGATTTTGATGAACTGTATTGGTGCCTGGGAAAACATGACAGACTGGCACTGCTTATGGTGGATATCGGAAGATATAAGGATGCAGATCTGGATGAGACTGCTTTGGAGCGGTTGAAGGGGATCCTGGATTTTTTTGTGGCTCATAAATATGATATAATCCTAAGAGTCGTTTATGATCATGAAGGAAAAGCCATGGAAAGTGAGCCTTTCTTTTTCTCTCAGGTGGAAAGTCATATGCGGCAGGTGGTAGAAGTTCTAGATGAATACACCTGCGAGGTTTATATCTATCAGGGGATATTAGTGGGAAACTGGGGAGAGATGCACACATCCCGTTTTTTATCAGCAGAAAAGATGGAGCGGCTAACTAATATCCTGCGGAAACGCAATAAAAAAGGGGCGTATCTGGCAGTTCGGAAACCTGCCTTTTGGAGAGAACTTCATCCGAAGAAAGAGAACTTGGATGAAAAGGGGCGGGAACAGTTTTCGGCGTCGGATCATATGGGACTCTTTGATGATGGGATCTATGGAGATGAATATAATCTGGGAACCTTTGGGGTGACTGGTAAGGAAGAGGGAGGCTGGCATCAAAGCTGGCTTCCAGAGGAAGAAATAGAGTTTGAAGATAAGCTCTGTCAACTGGTTCCCCATGGAGGGGAAGTGCTCTATGAGCCGGCTTATGCAGAACGTCTGGGCAGAGAGAGACAGGTAGAACTGCTACGAAAAATGCACATTTCTTATCTGAACCGGGTGCACGACGCTAGGATGATCTATTACTGGAAACAGCTTATGATCACTGGCAAGGAAGCTTTTTTAGGGGATTCCAAATGTTGGGCAAAAAAGAGTTATTTTGAATATATCGGGGCTCATCTGGGCTATCGTTTTTTGATCAAAAAGGCGAAGGTGTCACTGAAACCGAAAGCTGAGGAGATCACAGTGGAGATTACCATTGAAAATACGGGATTTGGAGCTTTTTATCAAGAAGGAGAGCTGATCCTGGAAATCGAGAAGAAATCTGGGGAGATCTCCTGGATCTCGATTGGACAGATGAAGGGCTGGAAGAGTGGGGAGACCCGCACCTATAGCGGTCAGATCCAAAAAGATCAGGGAAAATTATTCCTGTGGGCGAACCGCAGCTGGGACAAGAGCCTGATACGCTTAGCGAATGAAAGTGACCCAAACGGAAGAGTCCTGTTAGGCACCATTATCATATAGTGATCTTGGCGAGGGGCGTTTCGCCGGGAGCATAGAAAATATTAGAAAGGAGGGAAAGGGATGATAGAGACATATTGGGTTTTGGAATATGTGAAGGTATTGCTGGGATATGGTTTTATTATGTTTTTATGGCCGTCAGTGGTCTTTAAGCATTTTCTAAAGGGCAAATCCCTTTCCTTCCGTTTTTCCTTTTGTGTTACCTTCCAGATCCTTCTTGTGAATACTCTGGTTTTAATGCTAGGACTGGTTCACCTGCTGAATCCTTGGATCCTGCGGATCATTTTCTGGGGAATCTTCCTGTGGGGATTGTTCAGGGATGTGAAAGTCGGAAAAGAAGAAGGCAGAGTAGTGAAGAATCTGCTGGAAGGAACCTATGGAAGAAAGAATTTCATGGTTCATTGTCTGGAGAGCATAGGCAGTACTCTGCGAAGAGCGAAGAAAAGCTTTTTTGCGATGATGAAAGGCCGTTGGTGGGAATACATTGTGCTGGCGGTAGTTGTGATCTTTGGAATGATCTACTTTACCTATGGATCATTTTCAGATTATTCCTATGGATTTGGTGATATGTATACCCACAGTTCCTGGATCTATGGACTGTTGCAGGGCAAGGCATTTTCGGATGGTGTTTATCCGGAAGCGATGCACTGTTTTATCTATGGACTGCACGTATTGTTCGGAATTGAATTATATAGTATCCAGCTGTTTCTGGCGGGAATTCATGTGGTAGTCTTTTTATTGGGAGCATACATTCTTTTAAAAGAGGTCTTCCACTGGAAATATAGTCCGGTCTTTGCTTTAACATTGTTCTTGACTATTGATGTAGTATGCGTAGATGAGGTATTTAGTATGTCCCGTTTACAGTGGACACTGCCTCAGGAATTTGGTCTGTTTACCCAGTTTTTATGTGCAGCATATTTAATAAAATATCTGCGTTATTCTAAGCCGTTTACGCGCAAGGAAAAACAGACGAAAGGCCATTGGGATGAGAATCTTTTGGTGTTTATGTTGTCTTTAGGGGCATCTCTGGCAATACATTTTTATTCAACCATCATGGCATTTTTCCTGTGCGTATCTTTTGTGCCATTCCTTTTGAAGAGGATCTTCTCTAGGAAGCATTTTCTGCCTTTGGTGGCAGCAGTGCTGGCAGGTGTCATGATCGCAGTAGTACCGATGGTAGGTGCGTTGGCTACAGGAACGCCGTTCCAGGGATCTATTGGCTGGGCAATGAGCGTTATCGAAGGAACGGCTAAAGAAAATCAGACCAATGGTTTACAGGAAGAAGAACAGAACTCTCAAGAAGATAATTCCCAAGGAGCGGGAACTTCTGAACAAGATTCCACCGAGGGAACCGGAAGTGGAACAGGAGATGGAGCCGAAAGCGGAACAGGAACAGGAGACGGAAGCGGAACAGGAACAGGAGACGGAACAGCTGCAGGCGCAGGAAGTGGCACAGGAGATGGAACAGGTGTAGGAAGCGGCACAGGAGCAGGAACAGGCGTTGGAAGCGGAACAGGAGACGGAACAGGTGTAGGAAGCGGCACAGGCACGGAAACTGGAAGCGGCA
>JAGAOC010000005.1 GCA_017623935.1 Agathobacter sp.
CAGATACTGAGCCGGAAAATAATTTACAAAGGCAAATGGGATCACATAGATCATGATCATCTGTATAAATTTATTATAAATGCTGATCGGATAACCTGCAAATTTCCTCATGTTCCAATAAAAAATCTCTCTAAGACTGTTAGTCTCCACAAAATAGAAACTCAAGGAAGAGAAAAAGATAAAGATTCCTCCCTGGATCAGAACGCCTCCAATGATGACACTGATGTAATACAGAATCGTAGCAAAATTCCAGGTAATCCCTACTTTTCCTGCTGAGATCACAAACAGGATAATTCCTAAAGTGCCATGTCCTATGGATGCAATGATATCTGCGTTATTCAAGACTAACTGCATTAAAAGTCCCCTTGGTCTTACCACCAGCCTGTCAAATCTGCCTTCCCTGATCATGCAGGAAAAATCCCTAGGATCCGCAAAAAGAGACACTAATATCGCATAAGTCAGATAGAGCAGACTAAATAAAAACAACATTTCATTTACATTCCAGCCATTGATCTTATCAAATTTTAAAAGAGCCAGATAGATGACAATAATATTGGCAGATTCTCTTGCAAATACCGCCAACGCTGCCACCAGAGAATCCAGCCGATACTGCATTCTCGTCCGAAAACTCATTTTCAAAGACTGCAGAATCGTTTTCAATTCGCCCATGTCTTCAACCTCCCTGCACCAAAACTTTCTTTTTCATCATGCTAACCTCCCTGCACCAAAACTTTCTTTTTCACCATATTAGCCTCCCTGCACAACTAATTTCTTTACGCCCTTTTTCCAGAAAAAGGCGGCAATACATCCTAATATACCGATCCATATGAGCTGGACTCCCATTTTATGTAGGATCTCCATGGTACTCAGTTCTCCCAGATAGATCTGTACCGGGGTAAAATAAATAGACTCAAATGGGGTAAAGGCAATGACCTTTTTCAGAGCTTCCGGCATGAACCACATAGGAAGCATCGTACCGGAGAGGATCCTTACAAATACATTTTTGATGGTGATAATGCCCCACACACTGAATAGCCAGAAGCTCCAAGTCTGAATGATCAGACTGATCAGCCATAAGATCAGATAGCCCAAAAGGACACTGACCAGCATAACCAGAAAATGTACCCAGCTTTTCGGCGGACAAAGTCTGGCATATAACAAAGTAAATACTGTTGCCGGCAGAAAATGGAAAAGGATCTTAAAACAACCTTCTCCCATATTTTCTGATAGAAGCCGAAAAATAAAATTGACCGGCTTTAAAAATTCATTGGCAATGCTGCCGTCCTTGACTCTATCCTGCAGGAACATCTCATTATATTCAAAAGCACTGGATAACCCCAAAGAGATCACAAAGTTAGTGGCAACCATTTGAAACGTGATTCCATCAATCTCTGTGGCATTTCCATATAATGCTTTATAAATGCATAAATACACCGCGATCGTTATGGTGGTATTTACGATCCCCATAAAAAAATCCAGCTTATAAGTCATCTTATTCTGAAACTTTTTTATAGCAAATTCCAAATAAGCTCTCATGAATGATTCTCCTTTCCTTCATCTGTACTAAGAGAAACTTTTCCTTCATAAATATCTCGGATGATACTTTCAATCTCCGGTTCCATTTTGATCTGTTTTTCTCCATCCTCTAACTGAATCTCAATAGATTTGGAGTTGGCATATTTTTGTTTGATCTCATCAATACTTCCATCAAAGATCTTCTTGCCCAGATCAATAATGATCAGTCTCTCGCAGACCTTTTCCACATCCTGCATATCGTGAGTCGTGAAAATGATGGTAGTCTGCTCCGTCTTGTTCATGTATTTAATAAATTCCCGGATTTTCTCTTTTGCCACCACATCCAATCCGATAGTTGGCTCATCAAAGAAGACGATCTCTGGGGAATGAAGCAGAGAAGCTACAATATCTCCTCTCATTCGCTGCCCTAAAGATAACTGACGTACCGGTTGGTTGATAAAAGATTCCATATCCAAGAGTTTCGTAAATTTTTCTAGATTCTCTTCGTATTTTTTCTTCGGAATCCGATAAATATATCTCATCAGCTCAAAGCTCTCGATCAATGGCAGATCCCAGTTTAATTGGGATTTCTGACCGAAAACTACACCGATATTTTTTACATACTGTTTTCTCTGCTTCCAAGGAATAAATCCATTGACCTTCACGGTTCCTGCGTCCGGATATAAAATACCGGAAAGCATTTTAATTGTGGTGGATTTTCCTGCACCATTTGGTCCAATAAAGCCAACGATCTCTCCTTTTTTAATTGAAAAACTGATATCATCTACCGCTTTTCTGACTTCATATTCTCTGTGAAAAAGGTGTTTTACTGTTTGAAAAAATCCCTTTTCCCGCTTTGCGATCTTATAGTATTTTTTTACTCCATCCACTTCTATTATGTTTTTCATCTAGTCCTCCTTCTTATAAATCTTTTTGATATATCTTTTTGATGGTTCCTTCCAGATCCGGCTCATAAAGTTTTACCTCTTCTACCTGAGTCTTTTTAACAACGTGCTCTAAGATCTGCTCCGTCTTAATCTTTTGCTGGTCATAGATCACTTCGATTCCATCTTGTAAGATCCGTATTTTTTCCAAAGGCAAATCATCAAAATCTGGCAATATCCCTTCTGTCTTCATTTTCATTCGATACAAAGGTGCAAATTCCTTCATGATCCGCTCCACGCTCCCATCAAAGATAACAGTTCCTTTATCCAGCAAAATGATCCGATCACAAAGATTTTCCACTTCCATCAGATTATGACTTGTAAAAAGGATCGTAGATTGTCTCTTTTTCCGGTATTCCTGAAAATACTCCATGATCTTATATTTTACCGAGACGTCCAACCCGATCATGGCTTCATCTAGCATAAGGATCTTCGGTTCTGCCAAAAGTCCATAGACCAGCTCACACCTCATTCTCTCTCCTAAGGACAGCTTCTGTGGCCGCATATGTACCAAGCCTTTGATCTCAAAGAGCTCTTCCAATTCTTCCAGCCGCACCTTTGCCCTTTTTTCATCCAAATGGTACATCTTGATCCCATTTTCAAAGGAATCCTTCACCCGCAGATCTTCCCACAGTTGATGTCTCATTCCTGAGACGTAGGACAGCTTCCTTAACATCTTTTTATCCTCAAAGACATTTTCGCTGCCGCCTACCCGAATGAAGCCTGAATCTGGCTTCAAGACGCCTGCAATGACATTGAGCAGAGTTGTCTTGCCAGCTGCATTTAAACCAATGATCCCTACATTTTCGTTAGGGGAAATGTGAAAGGAAATATGGTCTAATACCTGATTTTCACCTAGTTTTTTACAAATATCTTTTAATACGATCATGCAATTACCTCTCTTAGAACACCTATACTATGACGAAAAAAATCCCACAGGTCAACTCCTGTGGGATAAACTGCGTTTTTACTGTGACAAACAACATTTTAGCTGTGACAAACTGCATTTTAACTGTGATAAACTGCATCTTAGCTGTGACGAACAACATTTCTATCCCAGCATAATGCTTACTATGAACTTATGATTCTTCTCAGAAATATCTATATTTCCATTGTATTTTTCCACGATGCTTCTGATCTGCTTCATCCCCAGCCCATGCCCGGCTTCCTCCTTGGTAGACTGAAGATCCGGGTTATTTTCCAACACAGACACATCAATGCTATTCTTAATGGTAATAAGATCAAAGCCCTTCTTGGAAGAAATAGAAACTTCCAACGTCTTTTCTTTAGATCCTTTGGCCCCGGCAATGGCATTGTCTAACAGATTATTCAACATTGCCGAAAAATCTACACTATCCATATAGGAAAACAGGCAATTCTCTATCTCCGCCTTGATCTCTAGTCCCGCTTCCTTGGCTTGGGACAATTTCTGATTGATAATGTGATTCAAAAGAGAATTTCCCACATTGACATAAGTGTACATCTTGTTCAGCTCATCTAAAAGTTCTCCCGCATACTGTTTTGCCTCTTCGGTCTTCTCCTCCTCAAGGTAAGAAAGAATGACCAAAGTATGGTTTTTCATATCATGCTTTAAAGAACGGATCTGCTGCTGGATCCGCTTGATCTCTTCTGCCATATTCTGCTGGTTCTCATAATCCGCAGTCATATCCTTTAACTGCTTTTCCATATCCAGATTATCTGCTACCTGCCGGGTCAGCATTTCATCCTGACTGTGATATGTATCTTCCATTTTCTTACGTTTTTTAAATTCTCTTATCCATAAACCTGCCAGAACCAAAGCGATTCCTGCCAGAATCCCTGCTAATATTTCCATAAATTTTCCTAACTTTGAATTAATTCAAAAACTCGTTTTCGTACTTCTTTTTCATAACTTCTTCCAATAGGAATAACCTCGATCTCGTCTTCGATCTTTAGCTCCATCTCTGCGCTCTTTAGCTTCTCAATATAATCTCCATTGACCAGATATCCTTTATGACAACGGATAAAGCCCTTCGCCATCAGCTCATTTTCCATATTTCCTAAGGTCTCTCTGACTTTTATCACATCATCTTTCATATGAAAATTCAGATAGTTTCCCTCAGATTCCATATACACAAGATCCTTGATCCGAATTCTGGTAAGCTCCTGCCCTTTTAAAATAGTAAGTTCTTCTTTTCGATCGAAAAGTTCCTTCTTGATCCGCTCTGCCAGTTCCTCTAATTCTTCGTCCAGATGAGTCTTCCTTATAAAACCAAAAGGCCGATACGCAAAGGTCTGATAGACTAATGTATCGTGACTGGTCGCAAAAATAAGGATGGTCTTTAACCATTTGTCATTAATATATGCCGCAATATCCATGCCACTGAAATATGGCATATCAATATCCAAAAACAGCACATCGATCTTCTGCTCCTTAAGGTGCTCCATTAACTCCCTGGAATCCTCCAGACAGAGATATTTTGCCTGGATCTCCTGCTTATCCAGTGCCGTTTTTACTTTGGAATGAATGTCTTCTAATATTTTCTTTTCGTCATCACAGATTGCTATTTGGTACATATTTTCTCCTAAGTAAGTTGCTATTCTACCTTTTCTGCAATTATGCCCAAGTAAGAGAACATTGTCAATCCTTTTCTCCAGTTTATAAACTTTTAAGATTTCTCCAATCCCAGTAAAATCAAGGCTTCCCAAGGTTTTGTTAGCACTCTGCACCAAAGAGTGCTAATTTTCTATTGACTTTTTGATTTTACAGATTTATCATTGATTTTATCAAAAACAAACAGGACATTTTTCCTGTAGAACAATATACAAGTAATAAAGGAGTGGTAAAAATGAGCAACAAACATGGCAGTCTCTCAATCGACAGTGAAAATCTTTTTCCGATCATAAAGAAGTGGTTATATTCCGATCATGACATTTTCTATCGTGAATTAATTTCTAATGGCTGTGACGCTATTACCAAATTAAAGAAACTGGATATGATGGGCGAATACACTCTTCCAGCAGATTACAAGGCAAAGATTCAGGTCATTGTGAATCCAGAAGAGAAAACCCTTAAGATCATTGATAACGGTCTTGGTATGACCGCTGATGAAGTAGAAGAATATATCAACCAGATCGCTTTTTCCGGTGCAACAGACTTCATCGAAAAATACAAAGATAAATCCAATGACGATCAGATCATCGGACATTTCGGATTAGGCTTCTACTCTGCTTTCATGGTAGCAGATGAAGTAACGATCGATACCTTATCCTACCAGGAAGGTGCAACAGCTGTACACTGGTCCTGCGATGGCGGTACAGAATTTGATATGACAGACGGCACCAAAGACACCATCGGAACAGAGATCACTTTATATCTGAATGAAGATTGTCTGGAATTTGCTAATGAATACCGTGCAAGAGAAGTTATCGAGAAATACTGCTCTTTCATGCCAACTGAGATCTATCTTTCTAAGGCAAATGCCCCTGAAGAATATCAGACTATCAACCGCGATGAAAAATTAGAGACAGATGTGGTTGTAGAAGAGATCCATGAAGACGCTAAGATGGAAGAAAAGGAAAATGAAAACGGCGAGAAAGAAATGGTAGAAGTTTCTCCTGCCAAAGATCAGCTTAAGATCGTAAAACGCCCTGTTCCATTAAATGATCCTCAGCCACTTTGGACAAAGAATCCAAGTGAATGTACCAAAGAAGAATATCTGGCTTTCTATCGTAAAGTATTTATGGATTACAAGGAGCCTTTATTCTGGATCCATTTGAACATGGATTATCCATTTAACTTAAAAGGAATCCTTTACTTCCCTAAGATCAATACCGAATATGATTCCATCGAAGGAACCATCAAACTTTACAACAATCAGGTATTTATTGCAGACAACATCAAAGAAGTCATTCCAGAATTCTTAATGTTATTAAAGGGTGTTATTGACTGCCCAGATCTTCCACTGAACGTTTCCAGAAGTGCTCTTCAGAACGACGGATTCGTTAAGAAGATCTCTGAGTACATTACCAAAAAAGTCGCAGACAAATTATCCGGTATGTGCAAGACTGAAAAAGAGGATTACGAAAAATACTGGGATGACATCAGCCCATTTATCAAATATGGCTGCTTAAAAGACGAGAAATTCTGCGATAAGATGAATGACTATATCTTATTTAAGGATATCAATGACAAATACCAGACTCTTCCAGAGTTATTAAAACCAGTTGAGGAACCTGAAAATGCAGAATCTTCCGAGACTGTAGAGGCAGAAGTTGTTGACAACGCAGATGATACTGCTTCCGAAGAAAAAGAACCGGAAAAAGCAACTATCTACTATGTAACTGACAAGAATCAGCAGGGTCAGTACATCAATCTGTTCAAAGAGCAGGGAATGAATGCTGTCATCTTAGACCACAGCATTGATACTTCTTTCATCACTCAGTTAGAACAGCGCAATGAGAATTATCAGTTCATGCGTATTGATGCAGACTTAACAGACTCCTTAAAAGATGACAATGCCGAAGACTTTACAGAAAGCACAGAAGCTTTAGGTGAGATCTTTAAGAAAGCCCTTTCTAATGACAAGCTCACTGTAAAAGTTGAGAAGTTAAAGAACGAGGATCTGGCTTCCGTTATCACCCTCTCCGAGCAGGGACGCCGTATGCAGGATATGATGAAGATGTACGCTATGGGCGGCATGGATCCAAATATGTTCGCTGCAGATCAAACTCTGACCTTAAATGCAAATAACGCTTTAGTAAAATATATCTTAGAGAACAAAGACTCTGAACATGTACCAATGTTCTGTGAGCAGCTCTACGATCTGGCTATGTTAAGCAACCAGCCACTTTCCGTAGATGCCATGAGCAAATTCGTAAAACGAAGCAACGATATTATGTTACTTCTTACAAAATAATTAACACAGGTAATTCCTTTTCCCATTAAATCACATACTTGCGATGTTATGATAATATTGCAAAAACAGCCCTCTGGAAAAACCAGAGGGCTGTTGCTTTACTTACTATTCTTTTTTCTTTCGCTCCAATACTGAAAGATCTTCTGCATAACCACTGCAGATACAACTCCTATCACGATTCCAGCCAGCACATCTGTTGGAAAATGTACAAAATGATATAATCTGGAAAAGGCAATGACTGCTGCCAGGATCAGTGCTGCAGTTCCCCATTTCTTATTATAGAAAAACAAGGTCAGTGCCGCAGTAAATCCATTCATGGTATGCCCCGATGGAAAAGAATAATCCACCGGACTATTTAAGAGTAATGGTACGGTATCATCGATCCAGCAAGGACGTTCTCGCGCTACCACATTCTTTAAAATCAGATTACCTATGACAAAGGTCAAAAGCATAGATAATGCCATCTGCCCTCCACATTTTCTAGTCTTTGGAATACAGAGCAGAACGATCGCCAGCACAATCCAAAGTAGTCCTGCATTACCCAACATCGAAACAAAAGTCATAAGTTCATCTAAGATTGGATTATGAATCTCCTGTAACGCATATAAAAAATCAAATTCCCAAGCCATGACAGCCTCCTACCAGTTCTCTTCAAAGACCTCAAAGAAAGAGTCTGTGGTAATTGTTTCTTCCTCTGCGATAGCCACACTCTCCCATAATTCTTCGTTAAGATCATATTCTGCCTTTTCTGTAAAATCTAAATAGGCATCCTCGAACTGGGCTTTTTCTCTTTTTACGATTATGTTTGCCTTATTTGCCTCAGTTAATTCTTCTTCAAACTTATTCAGGCATTTAATAAAATAGTAGCCTCCGTCGGATTCGATCATCCCAGACACAGCATCATTATCTAAATTAAATGCAATCTCTTCTACTGCTTCCGGCAGAGTTCCCCTTGCAACCGTAGTCTCTACTACAGCTGCCTCGTTATAATTGCTGGCTACTGCTGCAAAATCTTCACCATTTGTCAGTTTCTGATTAACTGCAGAAGCGTTATTTGCATTAGTTACATAGATCTGCTGAATTCGGATCACTCTTGCTTCATCATCACTGACTTCAATATTGATATTCTGTGTTAAAGAATCATAGAGCTTCTGGGCAAGGGCGTAGCTTTCATAGTAACTCTCAATATTCTTCTTGCTTGCCCCAATATAGGAAATCTCTTCTTCTGACAAAGAATCGTAATAGATCTCTGCCATTTCCTTTATCTTCTTCTCTTCCTCTTCTGTAAGTTCTAATTCCTGACTTTTTGCGATCTGCTCCATGCAGGCAATTCTGGTAAGTTCATCAATTGTAACTTCTTTGATATATTCTTCTAAAGAATCTTCTCCAAAGTCATATCCCCACAACTCAATCCCATAAGCATTTCCATAAATATTCCGATAATTGGAAAGATAAAGTTTCGCCTCGGTAAGACTGCAGGCTTCTCCATTTAAGGTAAATACTTCTTTTTTGTTTGCGGTATTTTTTTGAAAAACGAACTGGGTATCTCCAATCTGGCATCCGCAAAGCAGCGTCACCAGTCCCAAAACAACCCCTAGTGCTTTTATTTTTCTTTTTCCCATATCACACCGTTTTCTCTCTCATTTATCCTATCTGAATTATCTTATCTGAATTATCCAGCTCAAATTATCCTTCCACGATCAAAAATCCGCCGGAAGGAAGCGCAAAGATCTCGCTTGCCTCCAAAAGGTCCTCATCACTCATGCCTTCAATATCTGTTCCAGCTTCTTCAAAATAATCCTTCACTTCTTTTAGATTTTTACAGACAACTGCAAAACAATCCTCTAAAAACTCTTCTGCTTCTTCCTTATTTTCTGCAACTTTCTCTGGGAATAACTGTAACTGATTTTCCAGAAAAACTTCTAACATTTCATCTGTATATGTGTTCATAGCGATCCGCTCCTTACTTAATACGAAATATGGCTAAAAATAGCATCCATATTTACGCAATTCTCGAAATAAGTATACTATAACTGCAAGTCAATTCCAAGTCTTTTTAGCTCCTGATACAGGTGACTTACTGGAAGTCCTACCACATTATTGTAGTCTCCTTTGATCTCGTTTACAAAAATAGCGCATTTCCCCTGAATCCCGTAAGCTCCAGCTTTATCCATAGGTTCTCCTGTGCCTACATACCACTGAATCTCTTCCGTAGACATAGGACACATGGTAACATCCGTCTTCTCATAAAAGCTGATCTCTCCCGCCCGGTTCTTTTCATCCACTACAACAATAGTAACTCCTGTATATACACTATGAGTATTTCCGGAAAGCATGGTCAACATTCGAAAGGCATCCGCTTCATCTACTGGCTTTCCTAAAATCTGACCATCCATGGCAACTACCGTATCTGCTCCGATCACGATCAGTTCCTGAGGTGTCATTAATTCTTCGTGTTTTTCCTTATAGGAAGACACCATTGCTGCCACTTCTTCTGCTTTCTGTCTGGATAATTCCTGCACCACCTCTTCCGGCACAGTGCTGGTAATGATCTCCTCCCCTTTTGCAGGGCAGATCTCAAATTCTAATCCAATCTGTTCTAGCAGCTCCTTTCTTCTAGGAGAAGCAGAAGCTAAAATAATCTGTCTCATACTGTGATGACCTCCTTTAATTTAAATGAATAGATCAGGCGCTCCTTCGCCGTTTTTGTCTGATCTTCTGTAGAAAAGATCTTCTCTAACGCATTGGCATAGATCTCAAGCTGGGTCTGATAACGCAGGATCAATTCTTCCCCGGACTCTACTTTATCAGACTTATAATCCAATACAATGATCTCATCTGCTTCCATCCAGAATACGTCAATGATTCCCTGAACCAACACGCCTTCATAATCCATAACGAATGGTTTTTCTTTGTAAAGTCTTCCAGCTTTCTGGGCTTTTGCCATTCGCTTTGCAATATCATTTTTCACAAAATCTTCGATCATATAGACAGGGATCAACGCTCTCATCTCTGGGGTCAGCTGTCCCGTCTCCGTCATCTTAGATAACTGCTCTTTTACAAAAGTCTGAACCAACTTTTCATTGCCACAATCCAGATCATAGATTGCTTCAAAATCCAAACATTCCATCACTCGGTGCAGAGCAGTTCCTCGGAGTGCCCCCGGTGATACATCCAGATGTCCCCGGACATTTTCCTTTTTGCCAGCTTCTTGCAAATCTCCTGCAAATCCTGGAATATAGGATTCCCGATCCTCCCGCAAAAATCCCGGTATCTCTGCGTCTCCCTGGGCAGCATCATAATTGGCTGTCATGGAATGATGTTTCAATTCTGAAACAGAATATTTGCTTTTTCTACCAGCCTCATGAGTATAAGGATATTCATAGGAAAAGCTTTTCTGGATCTGTTCTAATTCCTCCATGGAAGCATGATGGATCTTATTCATTAAATCCTCATAATCCAAGGCCGCTTCTGCCTTTTCTAAAAGCTGTTCCGATAATAATTCCTCTGGTGATACAAAGATCGGCTCGTATTTGTCCGGATAAGAATACATAGCAGGGATCAGCCAGTCCAGATAAGAGGTGGCTTTGATCCGCTGGGAATAAAGCAGCGGTTCTCCCTCTTTTACGTTTCCCACGTACTTTTCAAATGTTTTAGACGCGTCAGATATCGTCGCTGTCAGGATTAATTTTTCTTTGGCTCTTGTTAAAGCTACATAAAGAACCCGAAGCTCTTCTGCCAGATTTTCCTGGCGGATCCTCTCTGCAATCTGTTTTTTATATAAACAGCTCCTTTTTACCCTTGGCTCTAAAGTAATCTCGTCCAATCCTAAGCCTAGATCCGGGTGAAGCACCAGTTTCTCGTTTACATCCATCTGGTTGATCTTCTTATTGATCCCAGACACGAATACCACTGGAAATTCCAGTCCTTTACTCTTATGTATGGTCATAATGTGAACGACATCTTCGTTCTCTCCGGTAATATCCGCTTCTCCATAATCTACGTCATATTTTTTTAGTTCCTGGATATAACGTACAAAATGGAATAAACCTTTATAACTGGTCTTCTCGTAGGCAACCGCTTTTTCCAATAACATCTGAAGATTGGCATTTCTCTGCTTTCCCGCCGGAAGGGACGCCGCATAGTTGCCATAGCCCGTTTCCCGTAAAATGTCATAGATCAACTCATGGATCGGGGTATCCTTTACCTTGTCCCGGAGTTTTCTGTAGATTCCATAAAAATCTGCCAGTTTTCCTTCTGTGTCTGTCTTCATTTTCTCATAGGCAGCTTTTGCAAAAGATTCCTTTGGATTTTCTGCCCGGATCTCTGCTAATTCTTCCTCTTCTAACCCTGCCATAGGCGACTTTAATACTGCTGCCATAGGAATATCCTGCAGCGGATTGTCCAAAAGTTCTAACATACTTAAAACGGTCTGCACTTCCAACGAAGCAAAATAGCCGGTAGAAGCCTCAACATGAGCTGGAATTCCACAGGA
>JAGAOC010000024.1 GCA_017623935.1 Agathobacter sp.
CCAGTTCTGCTTTCGTAGCAGGAACTGTTGGATTTCCTAAATCTATCTCTCCAACTGCCTGAGGCTCAGCATTATCCATTTCCTCTATTGCTTCCCTAACGGTATCCATAATAGAGTTCTGAGTATCTTTCTCAGATACTTTGCCAGATGAATCCTTTGTCTCAGTTGTATCCTCGGAACTTGTCCCTGTCTCCTCTTTTGTTGCACCAGAAGTCTCAGAGCTTCTATCCTCTGTTGTATCTTCTGTGGATTTCTCAGAATTTCCCTCTGTTGTAGTTTCCTCTGTTATAGTTGATTCTGTATTTTCAGTAGCATCGCCTTTGGAACTCTCAGTTGTATCGCCTACGCTGCTTTCTGTATTCTCGTTTGATTCTTCTGTTGTACCTTCCTCTGTATTTTCAGTAGTTTCTTCGGTTACATCCTTCTCTGTACCAGCTTCACCATTCTCTGTCTCGCCTTCATCACTTGTTGTATCACTTTCGCTGCTCTCTGTCCCTTCTTCGTCGCTCTCTGTCTCTTCCAAGACCCCAGCTTCTGTTGTCGCCTCTGACAAGCTCTGCACATCTTCCTCGTCAATGTTCTCCGCGATCACGCCCATAGTATCCGCCAGTGTACGCTCTGCCTCATCCTGGCTTTCCGTTTCTGCAACCAATTCAGACTGAGTTGTTTCATCAGTAGCTGCTAGTACCACATATTCACTTCTATTAATTGAACTTAAGACTAATTCAACTATAGTCACTGCCACAAGCAGCTTCGCTATTCCTCTCCGAAATTTCATACACTGATCCTTCTTTCTCAATCTGTCTAAAATATACTCTGTCTAATTTATGTCTAATTTGATGTCAGATCCAAATCTGTTACCGTGATCAACCCTCGGAACATCTCCGGTGTCACAACACTCAGATCAAAATCATCCGTTCTATAAAATGCTAATTTAATTTTCTCTTTTGGTTGAATATATACCTCGATATAAGAGATTCCATCCTCAGTAACTATATTCTCATAATTCTCATTAAAGTGATCCAAATCCAACCATTCATTTTTCCAACTGATGCGGATCTTATGCGCCGCATTATCTGATCCTGGAGTATAGGAAATGGTATATGGAAATGCTGCCATTCCATCTACAACAGCCTTTTTATCCGTTGACCATTCACTATCTATGGATGATACTGTAAAATCATATTTTCCCTCTAAAGAATAATCCGCTTTTACAATTCCTACATGTAAAACTCCGCCGATCTTCGTCTGGGTCTTCGCCAAAAAGTCCGGTCCTGTAATCTCTGCCACTACTTGAATTCCTGGAGATTGATAAGTTTCATCTACCCCCTCAGGTGCGTTAAACTGCACCTTAAAGGTATCAGCTTTTGCCATACCACCAGTAATCTCTTGGGTAAAAGTTACTAACTGTCCTTCTTCCAATGCCTGGTATGATCCTGAACCATAAGCAACAGAGTAACTTCCACCATCGTCCTCTAACAACTGAAATGTGATCCGATAGCTGATATTTAAATTCTCACTGTTGTATAACAACTGATTCTGATAGTTCCGAATCTTTACATCGAAAATATAGGAACTCATTCCATCCCAGGCTGCTGTATTATATACATCCTTCCATTCTTCAACACCCTCATCTGTTACATTAACAGCTTCGTCTAATACATCACTGGAAAAATAATAGTTTGCGGCTGCTGTTACGCCTTTGTTGCTATTGTTTGCATAATATTTTGCAAAGGTATAACCAGCCAGTGCACCCACACCGATTACAGCAATTGCCACCACTCCAAGCCAGCGTTTTGATACTTTATGCAGTTTTGAAGTTTTGCGCATTTTCTTGCTCATCTGCTGTAATCCTTTCACATTTTATAATTTATTAAAATTTGTTTTAACTTTTCCGCTATTTCACTTCCGGTTCTGGCTGTACCGCATCTACAATTACATATACCAGATCTGTTTCCTTGATGAAATTGGAAAATTCAATTCCGTCTTTCCACTCCATCTCAATTAAATAGTAATCTAATTCATAAGAAGTACTTCCGGCATTTACCGTAGTCTCCAAACAAAGAGGAACGCTCTTATAATCTGTTGTATACAGATCATACCGTACATAATTAACGATATCCTCAACGGATCCCCCATCTCCTACTGCATCCTGATACATTTCCTCATTATTTTCTTCTGTCAGTCTGGCACTTTCTGATTCGTCTTTTGAGATATCCTTCTTTTCCAGATAGATCGTATTATTCGATTGATCAGTTGCTGTAATGTCCGATTCATCCTCTACGATTTCTAATTCATATACCGAGTAAACAATCGGAAGATTCTGGGTATATGCTAAGGCAAATTTATAGTCGAATTGAGAGTTCTTTCCTACCAGATAATCATCCAGATTCAAACTACTATCAGCCGGTTTATTACTTACACCGATGACTACCTGTTTTGTCTCTCCCGGATGAAGACTTCCAATAGAAAGAGAAAGGCTGTCTCCCTCACCATCCAACAGATACAGATAATAAGGTGCCATCACATCTGCCAATTTACTGTCTACTTCCTTGTCCGTCTTAAAGTAATACCAAGCAAAACTGATCAGCATAAGGAGCAGGACGCTAAACATGATCACCAAGGTGAGAAACTGTTTTCTATTCAATTTCTTTTTTCGCTGCTTAGTTGTTTCCATATACTGCGCTTACCTCAAAATGAATTTTCACATTTTTTACGTTGGTTCCAATCCTGGTATCTGCAAAATCGTATAATCTACTGTCGGAATACTTGTCTTCCGCCTGGCGCTCCGGATCCAAAAGCTGTGCTTCATCGAGTTTTTGAGCTTCCGCCGGTAAATCTTCATATTCATATGGCCAGTACCAATAGATCGTTATAGCTTCTTCAATTCCTTTATTTGTTTCTTTATCCCAGCCCAATTCTACGGTCAAAGGAGTTGTGTCTGTCAAAAGTCCGCTATATCCTGTGGTTTCATTATAATTAGTAAAAAGCAGGATATGTCCTTTGACTAACTGTTCTATCACTTCTTTTTCTTCATCTGACAAGTTATCTGTCATATAGGTTAGACCGCTTTGATCTTCTTTGCTTCCAAAGAAACTTGGCAAAACCTTGCAGGCTGTCACATTTGTTTTCATTGGAGTTACATAGATAGTAAAGGAACCGTAAGTTCCTGGTGCAAACACGGGTATATCGCCATCCACCTGTGTTACTCCTGTAAAAACCGGCATACTAATGGATACTCTTGGATCCTCTCCATTTTCTCGAAGAACTTCTACATCTTCGTTGCCTTCTTTCACTGCCAGCTTAATGACCTCTGTGTCGCCAGTCTTTATTTCCATATTTCTAACAGAAGCGTAGGCAGAACAAGTAAACCATGCTACAGTTGCTGTAATGACACAGGTTGCCGTTACAACAAGCATAACATAGCTCATGACCTTTAAATCCCAGTCTCGAAATATTTCTTTCACTGATTGAAAAAAATTCTTTCTCATTCTGCTACCTAGCGCTCCTCTTAGTTCTCCTTGTCAGCTTCTTCGCCGCCCTTTTCTTCTACAGCCTTCGGGCTGTTTTCATCAGCCTCTTCGCTGCGCTTTTCTTCCACAGCCTTCGGGCTGTTTTCATCAGCCTCTTCGCTGCTCTCTTCTTCTTCCTCATCCTCTTCGTCACTATATCTGCCTGTGACCATTCCAACGATCTCCCAGAAATAAGAGATCAGACACAGTATCAGAGGTATGATAATCACTGCAAAATAGACTTTATTATCAGAAAGGGCTACAAAGGCTTTACCGATGAGCCTTCCTCCTGGCAGTTCCTTCACATAGATTCCCACCACATTACTTTCGGAAACCATGTAAGGATCCACTTCAGAACTGTTATCACCTTTTGTTACAAATTTTCGAGCCCCATCTTCTTCCACGATCTCGTTAATTCGATGAGTATTATAATATCCATAAATGGACGGATCTTCTGAAATAAAAGTAATGATATCTCCTACTTCAAGTTCATCCACGTCCACATTTTTGGTAATGATACAGGTATTTCCAACGATGGTAGGCTCCATACTACTGGTCAGTACTCGCAGTACCCGATATCCTGCAATGGATATGGTATTTCCTTGAGACATGGTATAAATGATAAAACAGATAAATAGCACTAGTGCAACAAATGCTACATTTCTGATGAAGGATATCACTTTTTTCATAATACTGCTGCCGGATTTGCTTGCCATTTCCTTTTACGCCTTTCTCTTCTTTCTTCTTCCCAGCTTCTCTTTTCTCCGCTGTTCTCGAAGCACACGTTCTGCCGCGTTCTTTTCCTGTTTTCTTCGTTCTTGGATCTTTCTCAATTCCTTACTGATGATACTTCGAAGGTTGGTGTCAGAGACACCTTCCGTTCCTGCCACGATCTCCTCCAAAAGCTGCTGGATATCACGCATATTCATCTCTTTCTTTCTAGTCTCGCGGTTCATATCCAGTACATCAATATTTTCTGTATGTTTATGTAACATCGCATAATTCCAGATAAAGGTATCATAGATATCCTGTTCAAACTCTCTGGAAATGTGCGGTTTCTGCTGTAATAAGTCGATCTTATATCCGACCTGATTATAGGAATAAATAAAATTCCATAATTCGTAGCATTTCTTGTAGTCTTTGTTCTTCGCGATGGCGTTGGTCTTTACAATTGGATGACGAGCCGCCGGAAAACGTTTTACTACATTTACAAATTCCGTATTTACCAACATATTGATGTCTCTGTGAAGCTGAATGATACGGGCATATACGTCTGCATTTTCTGTCTCACATTCCACATCTGTCTGCTTATCTCTAATCTTTATATTCAACTGGTATTCGATGGACTCCGTATAGTTATCTACGGTAGAAGCCACCTCCAGATTGATTCCTAATTCATCTTTTCTTGCTTCAAAAATTGCATCAAAACGCTTATTCACAAAGCGTTGGATCTCTAAAATTAATGTACAGATAAATCTGTTTTCGTATGTGTTTAAGGATTCTTCCTTAAATGTATTCAGAATCTTGTTTGGGATTACCGTTCCGTCTTTGCGATAATCATCAATATAATTACTATGGGTCAAAAGATGTCGAACAGAATCCGTGGAAATATTACGGGCAAGTGCCACATTTACCACTTCTTTTTGTTCTTCAATAAATTTACGAGGATGAAATACCAGGTATTGAAGAGATGGATAAGCATCCTCAATTGCACTGACCCAGGTCTCATCAATATCTTTGACCAGTCGGACATATGAATATTTCACATAATTCCGACCAGTCTCCAATAAGTTATAGAAGTACTTGTAATATGGATCGTCTTTTATATTCTCTTTGCTTTTTCCAGTCATTTTTGAATATGCATTTAACACATCATCAGAATAATCATCGTATACCATATTACTTTCCTTCCTCTTATGCTCCGCTTAATTTCTTCAAACGAAGCAGATATGCTTTGCTTACCTTAAAGTTATCTTCACCATATACATCATTTAAGTAAGCGATCAGTCCGTCTAATTCATCACGAATGAATCCAAGTCCAAGGGATTCGAATTTTCGTAGAATCTTCTTTGCAAACATGAAATCAATTCCATCGATTTCTGTTCCGCCACAGGCTACATAACAAGGAACGAAGTCCTTGATCTGACGCATGATTCGGTTACCGAAGGTCAATCGGAAATGATCGATCAGGTAACGATCTAACTTATCCAGTTCCATGAGGTTCTCCTCAGATACCGGATGTTTTGCTTTCGCCTCATCATATAAAGAGATCAAATAAGAATATTTGATCGGCAACGGATCTGTATCCGGTGCTTCAAACGGATTTGCTCGGTCATCCAAGTCAATTGGAATCGCTCGGTCATAAACCTTATCCGCTACTGCGAAAGTAGAATCATCGTTATTAATGGTTCCTACATAGAACAGATTGTCTGGGATCCAGACTTTTCCGTCTACCATCTTCACAGGGTCGGTGTCGGAACTTGTTGCCACAACAGAAACATAACGTTCTTCCGGTCTTGGCAGCTCCAGAATAGATAACATTTCTGCAAAGTAGTACTCTACTCGGGCGATGTTCATCTCGTCCATGATGACAATTCTCACATTGTCATAGTAATGTCCTTCATAAAGAGCTTTTAAGAATTCCGTTTCTGTGTATTTCTTTGTAAAATCATTATAATATCCAAATAATTCTGTACGATCACGCCAAGATGGCTGTACAGAACAGATCATACTAGGATTCTGGATAAACTGTCCAATGGCATATGGAAGAGATGTCTTACCAGTACCAGAAATACCCTGTAAGATCATGAGTTTTGCTGCTCCAAAGGAGGCAAATACTTCTCTGATCACTTCCAGTTCGTAATACAGTCCTAACCGGGAGGCTGCAAAATTACGGAAGTTGGTACACAATTCTTCCAGAGAATAGTTCTCCTGAAATTCTGGTGCCACATATTCCCCTGACAGATAGTAGTTGTCTACTCCAGTCAGTTTTGGGAAACGAACCTGAGAAGGATCGATAGGCTTTCCAGCTTTTGCCAGAACTTCCTTTTCTTCATCAGATAAATTGTCCAGATCCTTCTCTTCCACATTTTCACCTTCGGAGAGGGCTTCCCCTTCCTCCAGATTCAACATAGCTTCGTTCGGGGTCATTCCAAGTTCATTGATCTTCATGGCAAGAATCTTATCTTTTTCATAATTCACTTTCAGAATTTCCCGTTTCAGTCGGACAACTTCATCCTTAAGTTCTTCGTATTCTACTACCGGAACTTTAAACCGGAACAGAACCCTTAGACCTCGAACGATCAGATACACTAGCAGGATAAAAATGATCAGAACTATAAGATGTGCCAATAGGGCGGCTATCCAGCCGCCCACAGACAGATCATCTTTATAGGTCTTAAACAAATCCATATAAAATTTAATATTCAGGATTCCCACAATTGCGTCCCAGATGGCAACTACAATGCCCCACAGGGACTCAAAAATGTTGTTCATGAAATTAAAGAAATATTGAAAAAATGCATCCATGCTTTATGCTCCGTAAGAATTAGTTTCCACTTGTTGTATCAACAACCTCAAATGCAATCTGACCAGAAATCACATCAGCCATGACTTCATTACAGCACAAATCATCAGTTCCTTCTAACCAAACTTCCATTGTAATTCTGGTTCCAGTATTTGTAACTGTTAATTTTCCACGATTATCACTTGTAAATGCACCTGTATATTTCTGAATATCTGTTGAAGCTGCAACTGGTCTAGATGTGTTTAAATCCTCTGCAGATTCACTTGCTGCCGCATTTGTTGTATCAGAAAGTGGCTCATAGATGATTACATGGGAATCCTCATCAGTAAAACGAATTCTAATTGCACTAGCACCGATCTCGTTAGTCTTATTTACCATATATGTTCCATCAGAAGCTGCCTGAGTTCCTTTTTCATTTCCAGAAATCTCACTTGTAGGAGCTTTTAACTGAACCTGAATCTCTTCTTCACTTCCACCGTTCTTCAGATAGAAAGTTGTTTTATAGCAGTAGAAATCACCTTCTGCAGAACTATCTAACATGATCTCAGATGGAGTAAGTCCTAACAGATCTGCCTTAACCTGCCCTAGATCATTATAATCAGGTTTTTTAATGTCACCGCTTGCTGACTCTAAGGAAGCTGGTAATAATGTTCCCTTTAATTCATAGGTATTATTTGTTCCATCTGTTCCGAACACTAAGCTTCCCTTGTATGTTCCAGGTCTTCCTGCAGTCTGCGCCTGTTGCAGATCTTCTGCGATCAGAAGAGAACTTTCCTCACCAACTGTCATGGTCAGGTTTGTGATTCTTGCGGTATCACTTAATGTGAACCATGCATAAGTTGCTGCTGAAAGCATTAATGCACAGATCAGCACCATCATTACCATGTTACGCATGGAACGTGCCCGCTTCACCCCTTTGCTTGTTTTCTTTGTTTTTCCACTTGATTCTTTCATTTCATATCCTCCTTTATTCTTTTAGATACCTTAATAGAAAAACTTCATGGACAGTTCTAAGTGTCCACCTATTATATCATTCTGGCACTGAGGGTCATTTCCCTCCAGCCAGATAACGACCGTATATTTGTCAACCTCGTTCACTTGCATGTTCTGTCGACTTCCTCTGCAAACCAGATCCTTAGCTTCCCAAGGAATCGCCTTTAATTCATAGAGGCCTTCGATCTCATAAAATTCGTTATAGTCGATCATCTCCTGGGTTACATGAGCCTTGCTGGCGTCTGTGACCACAGACTGCATAGCGTCGGGATCTTCTGCGTATTCGATAAATGGGAATTGCCATTTACTGTAAATACATTCAGCATAACCATTCGGATTCTCCTGCGCGTAGATCTGTTGTTTACCATTCTTAAACACCATGATCCAGGAAGCTGTATCCACATTCTTGGATGTACTCTGCACTGTCAGTTCATAGTGGTAATCATGCTCTTCTAATGTCTTGTTCTTCAAATAGAAGGTATAAGCAACGTAATTGGCTCCATTATGTTCACCATCCACATCCATAACATCTTTTGCAATATCCGTAATGGTAATGTTGGTCGCATCTTCTACTGCATCATTCCTCAACGTGACGAGCATATCACTAAAATCCTGAGTCTCCGAAAGCAAGAATCCTTCGTTTGCCATAGGCCGATCCAGTCGGATAACGAACTCGCCTCTTCCTGTGTAAAAAGCAGCTAATATGTATAAAATGATCAATATTGCCAACAGAATGATCACTGTCTGTTTCGCTGCCACCACTCGGAAAATGCTTCTGGTAATGCTGGCTGCACCTAAATACCAATGCCTGAACCGATTGGCCGGATCGATCTTGTTCCAAAATTTGGAGCTTAGCTCCATCCTCCGGTATTGCCGATCCACTACTCCGTTAGATTTTTTTCCTTTAGTCCTTTTTTCTTTCATTCGCTTCGACAATCCTATCTGTCTTTAATCTGTACAGAAATATCTTCCTGCCTGCGCCTCCCATTTCGCTCCAAGATTCCTTGGAAAAGTATCCACACAGGAGACAAACGCCCATGCCAGGCTTGGATGAAACTGCTTCCCTGCCTCTTTTAACACGATCTTCTTTACAGTTTCTATATCCATCGAACTCTTATAGGGCTTCCAGCTTGTCATTCCATCATAAGCATCTACCAGAGAACAGATGGATGCTTCTATAGGAATCTGTTCTTCTCTCAACCGGAAGGGATATCCTGCGCCATCCCAGCGTTCGTGATGATACAAGGCTATATTCAACAGTCTTCTCTGTAATACATCAGACAGCTCCAATTGATAAATGCTGTCTAACACATCCGGTGTCAATGTGGTATGACTCTTGATCTGCTCATACTCTTCATCCGTCAAGCCTCCGGCCTTATTCTGGAATCGCACCGGCACAAAAGCACGTCCTATGTCATGCAAGGTATACATATCTCGCAGATTCTCAAGGAATTCCGTTTCCAGTTCTACTTTCAACAGGTCGTTCTTCAAAAGATACTTACAAAAGATCTCTCCATAAATTCCCACCCGTTCCATATGTAGGCGCACATCTCTTGGAATTATACTATACAGACCAGACAAGGTAGGATAGCAGCCTCTTTTGGAACTTGCTATGTCCTCCTTGTTATAGACAACCATAGTCATATTCCTCCCGTTATATACAAAATCCCTACTCTTTATATCGACACAATTTTAGTTTCCTTAACCATTCTACACAAAAAAAATGCTTTTTTTGCCATTTTTTCTATTTTTTGACGAATAATCCTCTATCATTATAGCACGGTGTCTCGCAAAAAAAGGATATTTTGCGATTTTATTGCAAAAATATCCTTTTTTAAGGCGTTTCAGCCCAATATTTGTTTGTCGAATAATTATATTACAACTTAATTATTACAAAATATCTATATATTCTCCACTAAGTGCCTTGTTCATACTTCGTACCGCGCAGAATTTGCCACACATAGAACAGCTTTCTTCAATTTCTGGTTTTCTATCTTCCCGGATCTTCTTTGCGGTCTCCGGATCTATAGAACACGCCCACTGCTTCTCCCAGTCGAAGTTTCTTCTGGCATCTGCCATCTGATCATCTAAATCTCTTGCGTGAGGAACACCTTTTGCAATATCTGCCGCGTGGGCTGCGATCTTAGAAGCAATGATCCCCTGTTTTACATCATCCACATTCGGAAGGGCAAGATGTTCTGCCGGAGTTACATAGCAAAGAAAGGCAGCCCCCGCCGATGCTGCAATAGCGCCTCCAATTGCAGAGGTAATGTGGTCATAACCTGGCGCAATATCCGTTACGATAGGCCCTAATACATAAAATGGCGCTCCCATACAGATGGTCTGCTGCATTTTCATATTAGCTTCAATCTGATCTAAAGGCATATGTCCCGGTCCTTCTACCATAACCTGAACATCTTTTTCCCAAGCCCGTTTGGTCAATTCTCCCAAACGAACCAGCTCTTCAATCTGGCATACATCGCTGGCATCCGCCAAACAGCCCGGTCTGCAGGCATCTCCTAAGGAAATGGTCACGTCGTATTCCCGGCAAATGTCTAAGATCTCATCAAAATACTCATAGAATGGGTTTTCATTTCCCGTCATGCTCATCCATGCAAATACCAAGGAGCCTCCCCTGGATACGATATTCATTTTTCGCTTATGCTTTTTGATCTGGTCAATGGTCTTACGAGTAATCCCACAATGAAGTGTTACAAAATCCACTCCATCTTCGGCATGAAGCCGCACCACATCAATAAAATCCTTTGCTGTCAGCGTCGCCAGATCCCTCTGGTAATGAATGACACTGTCATATACCGGAACCGTTCCGATCATAGCCGGACATTCACTGGTCAGCTTTCTTCTAAATGGCTGGGTATTTCCATGGGAAGAAAGATCCATGATAGCTTCTGCTCCCATATCCACTGCCGCCATGACCTTTTTCATCTCTACGTCATAATCTTTGCAATCTCTGGACACCCCCAGGTTAACATTGATCTTCGTCCGAAGCATTGAACCGACTCCATTCGGTTCAATGCACCTGTGAAGGCGGTTGGCACAGATTGCCACCTGTCCTTTCGCCACCAGCTCCCGGATCTCCTCCTCACTTCGGTATTCTTTTTTCGCCACCGCTTTCATCTCTTCTGTGATGATTCCTTTTTTTGCGGCCTCCATTTGTGTGTGGTAAGTCATATACAGCACCTCTTTCTTAAATTTATATTTAATTTATTTATCACTTTTTAAATAACAAATAAGATTGCGCTTTGCGCAATCTTCGCGCGTGAGCGGTATTGCAAAACAAAAAACGGAGCACCTGAATCGTGCTCCGCTTACTATCATAATATCATATGATCCTCTTTTCCTACGTTGGCATTATCCAAATCAGGTATAAGGGTCGAAGGTCAAACCTTCCTCTCAGCCTGTTTACAAGCTCCCCTGAGTTATTTAGTTTTTATTAGTTTTCCTGACTATATCTTGTCAAGAACTGTTTTGTACGTTCTTCTTTCGGGTTATTGATAACCTCTTTGGCATCGCCCTGTTCTACGACGACGCCCTGATCCATGAAAATGACCTGATCTGCCACATCTCTGGCAAATGCCATCTCATGAGTTACAATGATCATGGTGGTCTTCTGCTCTGCCAAACCGCGAATAACTTTTAAAACTTCGCCGGTCAGCTCCGGATCTAAAGCAGATGTCGGTTCGTCAAAACACAGAATGTCCGGTTTTAACGCTAACGCTCTTGCAATGGCTACTCGCTGCTGCTGTCCACCGGAAAGCTGATGAGGATAATGACCTTTTCTCTGAGAAAGTCCCATCTGATCTAACAATTCCTCGCCATGCTTATCAATCTCTGCGAAGATTTCCTTTTTACGCTGTTTAAAGTCCGGACGCTCCTTTGCCAAAAGCTTCTCTGCCAAAGTTACATTCTCCAGAGCCGTATACTGTGGAAACAGGTTAAAGGACTGGAATACCATTCCAAAATGAAGTCTTTTCTTACGCAGGTTTCTCTCCCAATCTGCCTCAGAAGCAGAGGCGTCAAAAAGCACTTCGTCTTTTACAGTGATACTTCCACTATTCGGTTTCTCCAAAAAATTCAGACATCTGAGCAATGTGGTCTTTCCGGAACCGGAAGAACCAATGATCGCCAGCGCATTACCTTCCTCTAATGAAAAGCTGACATCTTCCAGCACCTTTGTGCTGCCGAAATGTTTTTCTATGTTTTTTACTTCTAAAATTGCCATATCGTCAGCCTCTCCTTATTTAAAATAGTCCAGCTTACGCTCTATGTAATTGAACAACAATGTCAAAATACCAACAAATAACAGATAGAACACACCTGTATAGAATAATGGCCAAGTGATTCCATCAGATTTCGTGAAAGAATATCCCGCAAAAGTCAACTCATAGGCTGCAATGATACGAGCCAGTGAGGTATCTTTTACCAGGGTAATGATCTCATTGGACATAGGCGGTACTACCCGCTTGATCATCTGTAATAATGTAACCTTAAAGAAGATCTGGCTTTTTGTCATACCTAAAACCTGTCCAGCTTCTCTCTGTCCTGCTGGAACGCTCTCGATCCCGCCTCGGAAGATAACCGAAAAATAACAGGCGTAGTTAAAGGAAAACGCTACTACTGTTGCGGCAATTCTTCCAGACTCGCCGCCGCTCCAGATATTGTGTCCCAGCCAAAGTCCTGGTCCATAGAAAATAATGATCAGCTGGAGCATAAGAGGGGTTCCTCGGATTATCCAGATGATAAGCTGCATTAACTTGCTAAGAGGCTTCCATTTGCTCATAGATGCAAATGCAAAGACCAGCCCCAAAGGTAATGCAAACAACAATGTCAATATAAAAATCTCAAAGGTGGTTGCAAGACCGCCTAACAGCGATTGTGTGACCGTCCAAAACATATCCTGTCTCCTTATTCAGCTGGTACTACAACAACCTGTGCATTACTGCAGTATGCGTTTGTACATTCCATACCTTCTTTTACTTCATCTGTTAAAGTCATACCATTCCATACAACGTCAATGTTCTTGGAATCTAATTCCATGATCTTATTGTCCCAGTCAATGATAACGAACTCTACTTTTACGCCCAGTTTCTCAGCAACGATGCGAGCCATATCTGCGTCAAAGCCAACCCATTCGCCATCTTCTTTGTAATCCATTGGTTTAAATTCAGTAACACCTACGATCAGTGTGCCTTTATCCTGAATATAAGCTACATCACTGTCTTCAGAAGCAGTGTATTCGCAAGCTTCCTGTTTTACGATAGTTTCCTGAACACCGTATTTTTTCGCAGTTTCCATTAAAGATCCATCTGTATAAGTCTCTGCAAATACTGCGTTAATGTAAGAAGCCAGGTCAGAACCTTTTCTACATCCTACACCATATTCCTCTGTTGTCAGCTTATCTGTGTAAACTAAATTTGGATAGCTTGTGCCTTCACCGATCATAGCGCCTGCCATTAATAAGTCAATGATGGCTGCATCAGATGTTCCTGAAGCAACTTCCATTAATGCGTCAGCCTGGGAAGCTACTGCATTGCTCTTATAACCTTTTTCATTGGCAACTTCTTCTCCTGCAGAACCAGCTTCTACTGCGTATACCATTTCATCTGAACCTGATTTTCCACATCCTGTTAAAGCAGTTCCTAACAGCATTGTTAAACATAAAAGTACTGCGATTTTCTTCTTCATATTCTCCTCCGTATCTAAAAAAACAATAGTATCTTTGGTATTCTAACATAGTAGCAGAGTAAAGTAAAGTTTTTCCATATTAACATTTTTTATTTTTCTACATATTCTATATAAAAAGTAAAAAAAGGAGTCTGCTCTTATGAGTATGCCAAAAATCGAATGTGAACACATTGATAAATGCTGCGCTGCTTCCTCTCTCTTACAGTCTATCGCACTGGAAGAAGCCAATGAAAGAAGAGTGCTGAAAAACTTTATAAGATAAACGACGCGTACCATGGCTCATACAGTCCATGGGACGCGTTTTATCATTAATAAAAGAAACAAAAAACTCCCCAAGACCGAAGTCCTGAGGAGTTGCAATTCGAATTGAATCGTTCTGAAACGTTTGATTAACGTTTTGAGAACTGTGGAGCTCTACGAGCTGCTTTGAGACCGTATTTCTTACGTTCTTTCATACGTGGATCACGAGTTAAGTATCCAGCTGCTTTTAATACTGGTCTGTATTCAGCATCTACCTGAAGTAATGCACGAGCGATACCATGTCTGATTGCTCCTGCCTGTCCTGTGTATCCGCCACCTTTAACGTTTACTAATACGTCAAATTTCTCAATAGTCTCTGTAGCTACTAATGGCTGACGAACAACTACCTTTAAGGTCTCAAGTCCAAGATATTCATCGATATCTCTTTTATTAATTGTAATCTTACCTGTTCCTGGTACTAAATATACTCTGGCAACAGATGATTTTCTTCTTCCAGTTCCGTAATACTTTGTACTAGCCAATGTTCTTTACCTCCTCAATTAAAATGTTAAAGCTTCAGGTTTCTGAGCTGCATGTTTGTGTTCTGGTCCAGCATATACAAATAATTTTGTATACATCTGACGTCCTAAAGGTCCTTTTGGAAGCATTCCTTTAACAGCGAACTCAATAACTCTTTCTGGGTGCTTTGCTAACATTTCTTTTAAAGTAGTTTCTTTCATTCCACCTACATAATCAGAGTGATGGTAGTAGATCTTCTGATCCATCTTCTTACCTGTCACTTTGATCTTCTCAGCGTTAACTACGATCACGTAATCACCTGTATCGATGTGTGGTGTAAAGATTGCTTTATTTTTTCCTCTTAATACTTTAGCAACTTCAGAAGCTAAACGTCCTAAAGTCTTGCCTTCAGCGTCAACTACATACCATTTTCTTTCGATTGTAGCAGGACTAGCCATAAATGTTTTCATTGGTTTTCCTCCTTGATAATATAAACGATAAAATTACGTTGAACATTTCGGAATCTCGTATGTCCGGACGCTATTCCTCTCATGTTCCATGTTATCTATAGTCTAAATGCTTGCCGGGGCTTTGGCTTGCATTTATATACTATCACAGACTTTCACATTATAGACCACGATTCCTCGTGTGTCAATCCCTAAAATTGCATAATTGTGGATAAATTTGCCTCGCCAGCTTATATCCACCCCAGTGTCAGCTCGATTCCGTCACACTACTTGTCGCTTATTCATAATCCAAGCCGATCATTGTCAATCCATGTGCTGGTGCTGTTGGCCCAGCTGCCGACCGGTCGCAGGCTTCTATGATCCGAGGCATCTGTTCCGGAGCAATGTCACCACAGCCCACTTTTACCAAAGTGCCTGCAATGATCCTTACCATATTATATAAGAAGCCATTGCCTGTAACCCGGATCTTTATGATATCCTCTTCTTTTGTAACGGCACAGCTATAAATTGTACGCACCGTAGTCTCTGCCTGAGAGTTGGCAGAGCAAAAACTCTTAAAATCATGCTCCCCTTCTAAATAAGAAGCAGCTTCTGCCATTTTCTCTACATCTAATGCATAATGAAAAAAGTAAGTATCCAAACGCCGGGTTGGCATTGGAAACTTACGATTTAAGATCCGATATTCATAGGTCTTCCTGCTCTTAGAGAAACGGGGATGAAAATCCATGGATACCTCACAGGATTCCTGCACTACGATATCCTCCGGAAGACGTTGGTTCAAAGCAAAACTGATCTTCTCTGCCGGCATTCGGGTCTCTGTATCAAAAATACATACATTCCCCAGAGAATGTACCCCGGCGTCTGTTCTGCTGGCACCAGTCACTTTCACATTTTCGCCCGTCAAAGATGTTATAGCTTCATTTAATTTCTCTTCTATCGTTACTGCATTAGGCTGTATCTGCCAGCCACTGTAATTCGTGCCATCATATGCCACTACTAACTTCACTCGTTTCATGATTCACCTACTGTGGAAATGGCACAAAGATTCTCGCCACGATTACCATTGCAAAAAATAAAAACATAATTAAATATGCAATCCCATCCTGCTTTGTATAAGTAAGTGGTTTCATTTTTGTTCTGCCACTTCCTCCATTATAGCAACGTGCTTCCATCGCCATAGCAAGATCATCTGCCCGTCTAAACGCCGATACGAACAACGGGATCAAAAGAGGGATCATGTTCTTTGCCTTCTGGATCAGATTTCCATGTTCAAAATCTGCACCTCTTGCCATCTGCGCTTTCATGATCTTATCAGTCTCTTCGATCAAGATTGGAATGAATCGAAGCGCAATAGACATCATCATGGCAATGGCGTGTACCGGCACATGAATCTTATTTAAGAAGGAAAGGGATTTTTCCAATCCATCTGTCAACTGATTCGGTGTGGTAGTCAATGTCATAAGGGATGTTCCTAAGATCAGGTAGATCAAACGAATGGTCATTAAGACCGCATTGGTGATACCTGTATCAGAGATCTGAAACACTCCGTACTTCCACAATACCACGTCTCCCGGTGTGAATAACAGATTAAACAAGCTGGTAAACAAGACCAGGATCACGATAGATTTTAACCCTTTTACCATAAAGGAAAAAGGAACTTTGGATAGCTTGATAGCCCCCAAAAGAAAAAGTGTTATGATGACAAGTCCTGCGATTCCTTTAAAGCAGAACAAAGCCACAATATAAAGCAGTGTTGCAAATAATTTTACACGAGGGTCCAGTTTATGAATAGCAGAATCTGCCGGATAATACTGGCCAATTGTAATATCACGAATCATATCTTTGTCCTTTATCTCTATTTCAAAGCTTTTACGATACTTTCGGCGGCTTCTTCCACTGTGGTAGCGTCAAGATCCACCTCTAAGCCCTGACTTCTTAATTCATGCATTAAATAAGTTACCTGAGGAGCTGCAAGTCCAACTTCCTCTAATTCCTGATAGTGATGAAACACTTCTTTTGGAACTCCATCATACATAACAGAGCCCTGGTTCATCACGATAATACGATCTACATATTTTGCCACATCTTCCATGCTGTGGGATACCAGGATCACTGTGATCCCCAATTCTTTGTGCATATTGGCGATCAGATCTAGGATCTCGTCCCGTCCTGCAGGATCAAGCCCAGCTGTAGGCTCGTCTAAGATCAGAACCTGTGGTTTCATAGCAAGCACTCCTGCGATCGCTACTCGTCTCTTTTGTCCACCGGAAAGATCAAATGGTGGCTGGTAATACAGATCCTCTGGAAATTTCACGCTTCGAAGTGCTTCATAAGCCCGTAGTTCTACGGTCTGACGATCTAATCCCTGATTCTTTGGTCCAAAGCATACATCTTCAAAATTGGTAGTCTCAAAAAGCTGGTGATCCGGATACTGGAATACCATTCCTACATGATTTCGAAGATCTCTCATATCATAATCTTCATCATAGATATCCTGCCCATTGACATAAATATGTCCGCTGGTAGCTTTCAGCAGTCCATTCAAATGCTGGATCAATGTGGACTTACCTGAGCCTGTATGACCGATGATCCCAATAAACTCTCCATCATCTATTGTTAGGTTAATGTCTTTTAAAGCCTGTATCTGATAGGCTGTATCTGGGCTGTAACAGTAATTGATTTTATCTAATATAATCGACATTTTATTTTTTCACTTTCAAAATTGCTTCAACCAGTTCTTCTCTCGTCAAAATTCCAGCTGGAATTCTGACACCTTTTTTGCGGAGTTCTTCTGCTACTAAAGTTGCCTGAGGAACATCCAGCCGATGCTGTTTTAATTCCGCCACTCTGGAGAATATCTCTCTTGGAGTTCCCTCCATGATGATATTTCCCTTTTCCATGACATAGACATAATCTGCATCTACAACTTCTTCCATGTAGTGAGTGATCAGAAGGATGGTTACGCCTTTTTTTCGATTCAACTCATGAGCAGTGGCGATAACTTCTTTCCGTCCGTTTGGATCTAACATGGCAGTTGGCTCATCAAAAACGATACATTTTGGTTCCATGGCAACTACGCCTGCAATTGCCACTCGCTGTTTCTGACCACCAGAGAGCTTGTTCGGAGAATGGTTGCGATATTTTGTCATACCTACGGATTTTAAACTGTAATTGACACGCTCCCAGATCTCATCAGTAGGCACACCAATATTTTCTGGGCCAAATCCCACATCTTCTTCTACCACGCTGGCAATGATCTGGTTGTCCGGATTCTGGAATACCATTCCTGCGCTCTGCCGTACGGAAAGCACATTTTCTTCTTCTGAAACATCCATACCATCTACCCAAAGACTTCCTTCACTTGGAGCTAAAAGCGCATTGATATGCTTTGCCAGAGTAGATTTTCCAGAACCATTATGCCCTAAAATGGCAATAAACTGCCCCTGTTTCACTTTTAAATCTACGTGATCCAGGGCAGTTGTAATAGATTCTACATTTCCTTCTTCATCTCTTCGGATAAATTCATGTACAAGCTGTTTTGCCTTGATAATACTCATTCTATTCGTCCCAGCTCAAACGATGGAGCTGTCCCTCCAGTTTCATATGGTCAAAATGATTCTGACGCAGTGCTTCATATAAACAGATTGCTACGGAATTGGAAAGATTCAAAGACCGGGTCTCTCCAATCATAGGAATCCGCACACAGGTATCCGGATTCTCTTTTAAGATCTCTTCTGGGATTCCTGCACTTTCTTTTCCAAACATGATATAACAATCCGGTTCATAAGAAACATCACTGTAAACGTGCTTTCCTTTGGTGGTGGCAAAATAGATCTTCGCCCCCGGATTCTTAGCACAGAAATCTTCCCAGTTCACATAAGTGGTAACATCTAAGTCTTTCCAGTAATCCATTCCTGCACGTTTTAACTGTTTTTCTTCCAGGGAAAAACCTAATGGTTCGATCAGATGAAGTCTGGTTCCAGTCGCTACACAGGTTCTTCCTATATTTCCAGTATTAGCCGGGATTTCCGGCTCATGTAACACAATATTTAATCTAGACATAATTATTGTCTCTTCTCCCGAAGTTCTGTGATAAATTCTTCAATTCTTCCAATTGCCAGTTTTAAGTTATCCAGAGAATATGCATAAGAGATACGGATAAATCCTTCTCCGCTATCACCAAAGGCTGTTCCTGGAACTACTGCAACTTTCTTCGCTTTCAGCAATTCTGTAGCAAATTCATCAGAAGTCATGCCAAATTCTTTGATACATGGGAACACATAAAATGCTCCAAATGGCTCGAAACATTCCAATCCCATCTCTTTGAAACGGTGCATTAAGAATCTTCTTCTGCCATTATATTCTTCTCTCATGGCAGCTACATCTTCGTCGCCGTTTCTCATAGCCTCTACTGCCGCATACTGGCTGGTAGTAGGAGCACACATGATAGCAAACTGATGGATCTTAAGCATTTGTTTAATAATTACTTCCGGTCCGCAAGCATAGCCTAATCGCCAGCCTGTCATTGCATGAGATTTGGAAAATCCATTGATCACGATGGTTCTTTCCTTCATGCCCGGTAAAGATGCGATAGATACGTGTTTGGTATCTTCCACATATGTAAGTTCAGAATAGATTTCATCGCTTAATACAAAAAGATCATGCTTGATGACCACTTCTGCGATCGCCTCCAGATCTTTTCGCTCCATAACAGCTCCCGTTGGATTGTTCGGGAATGGAAGTACTAAGATCTTGGTCTTAGGAGTGATAGCAGCTTCTAATTCCTCTGCGGTCAGACGGAATTCATTTTCTGCCTTTAACTCAATGATCACAGGGGTTCCATTTGCTAAGATCGCACATGGCACGTAAGAAACGTAGCTTGGCTGTGGGATCAGCACTTCATCTCCTGGATCTAACATGGCACGAAGAGCAATATCAATAGCTTCGCTTCCGCCGATGGTTACTAAGATCTCTTTATTAAAATCATATTCCAGTTCATATCTTCTCTTTAAGAACTTAGCGATCTCTACTTTTAATTCTTTTAAACCTGCATTGGAGGTATAAAAGGTTCTTCCTTTTTCCAGGGAATAAATACCCTCGTCACGAATATGCCAAGGGGTATCAAAATCCGGTTCACCTACGCCTAAGGAAATAGCATCTTCCATTTCACTTACGATATCAAAAAATTTCCGGATTCCTGATGGTTGTATGTTCACAATTGTCTTAGATAATGGGTCTCTCATTATATCATCATAATCCTTTCATCTTTTGATGGTACAGCCATAATGGTACCATGATCTTTGTATTTCTTTAAGATAAAGTTTGTCTTTGTACTTAAAACCTGATCTAATGTGGATAATTTATCAGTTACGAACTGGGAAACTTCACGTAAAGTTCTTCCCTCTAAAGTAACCATCAGATCAAATCCACCAGAAATGAGGTATACAGAATTTACTTCTGGGTAATTGTAGATACGCTCTGCGATCTTATCAAATCCCATCCCTCTCTGTGGAGTTACTCTTACTTCGATCATAGCAGTTACTTTCTCGATGCCTGCCTTATCCCAATCGATCAAAGTGTGATATCCGCAGATAATACGTTCTTTTTCCATTTTCTCCAGCTCGTTCACAACTGCGGCTTCTTCTACTCCCAGCATGATAGCCAGCTCATTTAAGTCAATACGGCTGTTCTTCTCTATAAAAGTTAAAATTTTCTCTCTCATACTATGCTCCTTATTCTTCCATTACTTTATGTAATTCATCCGTCTGAGGCAGTTCCAAAAATCTTCTCTCATCCTCACACCATAAGACTCTGTCATTATTATCTGTGGTCTTTCCCACGATAACAGCATTGATCCCGGCTTTTTCCAGCTCTCTTACCAGAGCATTGCCATCTTCTGCTGCCATGAGCAGGCTTCCACCAGAAAGGATCTTATATGGATTTACGTCAAAAAATTCGCAGATCTCTACTGTCTCCTGACGAATTGGAATCTTTTTTAGATCAATCTCCAGTCCAACGCCGGCACTTTCCGCCATTTCCCAAAGGGCTGCAAAAATACCTCCCTGAGAAATATCATGCATGGCACCAACGCCAGACTTAGCGGCGACTGCGGCCTCCGACTGAATTGAAATATATTCTAAAAAATTCTTTGCTTTATTGATAAATGGTTGAGAATATCTCTCCCGAAGTCTCTCTTCCTTCTCCTCTGCAAGAAGCGCCGTTCCCTCCAGACCGATCCACTTTGTCACGATCACATCCATGCCAGGCTTTACATTTCCAGATGAACAATAAGCCTTATCTTCGGCAATACCAACACCTGTTATCGTAACGATTGGTTCCGTTATGCCACGAATGACCTCTGTATGGCCTCCTAAAACCGCTCCAGAAGCCTTTTCGCAGGCATGATCCAGCTCATGTACCAGATCCCGTAATTGATTCTCAGAATAGCTGGTAGGAAGTAATAGGGATACCATGACACCTACTGGAACCGCTCCCATACAAGTCACATTATTCAATGCTTTATGAACGCCTCTATTTCCTACCTCAGTGATTCCTAAGGTAACCGGTTCCATGGACAAAACTACCTTCTGTCCCGCTTCTACTTCAAACACAGCAGAATCCGCGCCTACTGCCGGTCCCTGCTGTATCTGGTCACTTGTCTTATGCAGTTGTTTTAAAACGGAACGTTTTAACACCGTTTCCGAAATCTTCCCTGCTTTCATACTTCTATCCTTTATTCCGGTATGTTCTGCGCCTCTCCTGCGCTATTGCGGCACGTTCTACACTTTCCACACTATTGCGGTGTGTCCTGCGCCTCTCCTGCGCTTTCACCTGAGGTTGCTGCATCTCCACCAGTTGCAGTCTCACCTGTAGTTCCTCCGGTCTCTCCAGTGGCTCCAGTTTCAGTGGTCTCGCCTGTTGTTCCTGCACCACCAGTTGTTCCTGCGTCACCTGTTGTTCCTGCGTCGCCTGTTGCTCCTGTGTCACCAGTTGTTCCTGCGTCGCCTGTTGTTCCTGTATCTCCAGTTGTTCCTGTATCTCCAGTTGTTCCTGCGTCACCTGTTGTTCCTGTATCTCCAGTTACACCTTCCTGTCCAGTGGTTCCTTCTGTACCCTCAGTCACTGTCTCAAAGTTACCTTTCGCTGCCGCTTTTACCGCTGCTGGATCTTTCGCTGCAACTCCTGCTTTAATTGCTTCTAACTGCGCAGCAGGTGCATCTTTGATACCAACTGTAATGATCTTTGGAGACATCTTATAATTGCTGGTGTTCATCTGCTCTCTGCTCTCTTCCACACCATCAACTGTAACGATCTTCCATAATTTTGCATAACAGCCGTCATGAGAACTCTGTTCTACTTTGTAGTAGCCTACCGGCTGATCCGCAGATAAATTAAACTTCACTTCCGCCTCAGTCTCTTCGATCACTTCACTCTGGAAAGAAACTGTTCTATTTGATGGACGAGTCTCTTCTCCATAAATATTGAAGTAGAGCTTTCCACCAGTGCAGTATCCTTCTA
>JAGAOC010000025.1 GCA_017623935.1 Agathobacter sp.
AATTGATTAAATATGGAGGTATGTTGATATGGCAGCAATTACAGCAGCTATGGTAAAAGAACTGCGTGAAATGACCGGCGCAGGTATGATGGATTGTAAAAAAGCATTAAACGAAACAAACGGAAATATGGATGAAGCCGTTGAATTCTTAAGAAAGAACGGACAGGCTAAAGCAGAGAAGAAAGCTAGCAGAATCGCAGCTGAAGGTCTTTGTACAGTAGTTGTTGATGGTAACACAGCAGCTGTTGTAGAAGTTAACTCTGAGACAGACTTCGTTGCTAAGAACGAGACTTTCAGAGATTTCGTTACTGCAGTAGCTAACCAGGCAGTTAAATCTGACGCAGCAGACATGGATGCATTCATGGCAGAGGCTTGGAACGAAGATGCAAGCAAGACTGTTAACGATGCATTAGTAGAGAAAGTTGCAGTTATCGGAGAAAACTTAAAGATCCGTAGATTTGAGAAAGTTGTTGCTGAGAACGGATGTGTTGTATCTTACGTTCACGGTGGCGGAAGAATCGGTGTTATCGTTGAAGCTGAAACAGCAGTTGTAAATGACGAAGTAAAAGAAGCTTTAACAAACCTTGCTATGCAGATCGCTGCATTAAATCCAAAATATGTAAGCAGAGACGAAGTAAGTGCTGAATACATTGCTCATGAGAAAGAAATCCTTCTTGCTCAGATCATGAACGATCCTAAGGAATCCCAGAAACCTGAGAAGGTTATCAACGGAATGATCGAAGGACGTATCAGCAAAGAATTAAAAGAGATCTGCTTAGTAGATCAGGTATACGTTAAAGCAGAAGATGGAAAACAGACAGTAGCTAAATACTTAGAAGAAGTATCTAAAGCAGCTGGTGCAACAGTTTCCATTAAGAAATTCGTTCGTTTCGAGACTGGTGAAGGTCTTGAGAAGAAGAGCGAAGACTTCGCAGCAGAAGTTGCAGCTCAGTTAGGCTAATTCGCATAACTAAATACCAATAAAGAGTATAACCCCTTGAAGTTATTGAAAGATCAATGATTTCAAGGGGTTTTCTTTGTCTAAAAAATATACAAAATTGTATTCAGGTGGTACGCCGATATTTATTGAGGATAATATATTTGAAATTATTATTCCGATGGAGAATACAGCGCCTTTACAGGTGGGGCCTGAAGAGGCTAACAAGAATATTAATGAAAGTGAAATGAAAAATGAAACAAGTTTTGAAACAAGTTTTGAAACAAGTTTGAAACAAGTTTTGAAACAAAGTGACTATATGAAATTAGAAGCAATCATTGTTTGGTTAGCAAAAAATAATGAAATACGTATCCAGGATGTTATGAAAATAACGAAAAAATCAAGGGCAACGGCATGGCGATATATGCAAAAACTCTTAGACTGCGGTGCTGTAGAAGTCGCAGGAAGTACTAATAATATAATTTATAAGAGAAAGTATTAGTAGAATAATAGTAGTACCTTGGTTAGTCGAACTAACCAAGGTACAGACCAAGCTGACCAAGGTACAGACCAAGTGCAGGAGATTTATTGGTCGAGAAGGTTCTTCTCAAAAAGGAAGTTTGGGATAAAAGAGAACTACAGAACCCAGATATCAAATGCAGTGGTCTGCGGTGGGATACTAGCAGTCATAAAATTAGCATGGCGCACTTTTACCATCATAGTAGGGATCAATCTGGAAAAATCCATTGGTCTTCCGGAACGATCAAAGATCCTAGCGTCTTCTGGTACATTAAAGCGAACGATAGAAGATAAGTTTCTGTTGCCAATGGTGGTAAAACTGCGGTTCTGGCGGTCGATATCCATGATCCTGCCAATGGTGGTCTGGCTGTTTTCTGCCATAGGACGGTTGACTACACGGATCACATAGGCAGGAGATTGTGGTGGAATGCTCCTTGTCATAGCGGAAGAAAAAGCAGCATTAATGGTCATGCCTTCTTCTAAAGTCCTAGCCTGCATCGGAAAACCGTTTTCATTTAATATTAAAGTGTTGTTTCCTACTGCCAGTCGAACCGATTGATCCGCCCCAGGGCAACTGGTACATTCGGAATAAGTCACAGTAAGAAAAGTGGTATTGTTGTCGGAGGAGATCTCTTCAATTACCCCATCCGTGATAGTGGTAATTGCATCTCCAGAGAAAAAATTGTCCATAAGATTACCTTTAGCGTTTTTTCTTAGTATATGCGAAGGGCGTTTCTTTTGGAAGTGGAATTTGAAAATTAATTCATGAAAAAGATTCTAAAATAATTCTTTAAATAAAGTAGGAAAGAATTGACAATCCCATAGGAAAATGATAATATCTTATCAATTAAGTCCCATGAGGGAGTAGCGAGCGTGTGAACGTAACAAGTCAACATACTGACCGATAGGTCTGGCTTGTTTTAAATTGCGAGACTCATGTATTGGCGGAAGCTATACATGGAGTCTATCTATTTTGAAATCATATCCAGGTATAGCGAATGCTGTACCTGGTTTTTTGTTTGCCGGGAAATTCCTCTGGAATTACGCAAACTTTTGCCGGAATTCAGGTGCCATAAGGACTAGCCTAAAAGTTATTTACAGGAGGATAAAAAATGGAATGGAGTTTATTGTTTTTCTTTAACAGTGTATTACTGGGAGTTGGTTTGGCTATGGATGCCTTTTCTGTATCCCTTGCTAATGGTTTAAACGAGCCCCAGATGAAAAAGAAGAAGATGGTGGGTGTGGCCGGGATCTTTGGACTGTTTCAGGCGTTAATGCCAATGATCGGCTGGGTATGTGTACACACCATCGTTCAGTATTTTCAGTCATTTCAGAAATTCATTCCTTGGATCGCGCTGATCTTGCTCTTATATATTGGTGGGAAAATGTTGATCGAAGGCATTAAAAATAAAGATGGTGAAGTAGAGAAACCAGAAGTAGGAATGATGGCGCTTTTGATCCAGGCAGTAGCAACGTCTATTGATGCGTTATCCGTAGGATTCACCATTTCAGACTATGATCTTATCATGGCGTTAGTATGTGCGCTTATTATCGCGGTAGTAACCTTTATTATCTGTATGGCAGGTCTTGTGATCGGCAAGAGATTCGGAACCAAGATTGCAAACAAAGCAGAGATCTTGGGTGGAGTGATCCTGATCGTAATTGGTCTTGAAATCTTTATCACAGGAATTTTTTAGAAAAAAGATTCCCTGTACCAACAAAAACGTGTATAATTAAATCGTATACCTTGAATATATTACAAAAGTAGAATGTTGGAGGCTGCGGGGGATGACCAAACCTACTATGAACAATCTTTCCTGGATGCAGGAAGTGTTAAGATTAGGAAATACAGGACTCTGGTCCATTGTAATTGATACTGTTTACAGAAAAAATCATATGTATGCAGATGACACCATGCTGGGGTTATTAGGTTTAACAGATCAACCAGATCCAGAAGAATGTTATAGTCATTGGTTTAGTCGTATTGAGCCAAAGTATGTGGATTATGTCACCGAAAGTGTGGATCAGATGATCCGTACCGGGAAATTAATTGAAGTTCAATATCCATGGTATCATCCTCAGTGGAGAACCATTTACGTACGCTGTGGCGGTAAGATGGAAGATTCCAAAGACGGCCTTATTCAGATATTAGGATATCATCAGAATATCAGTGAACTGGAACTTTTAAAAAGAGAGAACAAACTCTGCAATGAAGAAATAGAAGAGATCCTTCATCAGAGAAAAAGTTATAATGCGCTATTTCAATCGGTGCTCTGTGGAATCATCAATTATACATACGAAGAAGAGGGGCTGAGATTTAAGAAAGTCAATCAGGAAGCCTTAGAGATCTTTCAATATACCCAGAAAGAATTTACAGAGCATGGTGCCTGGAAGGTAGAAGAACTGATCGCAGCAGAAGATATTCCGGAATTTTGTAATTCCATGAGATCATTAAAGAAAGTGGGAGACAAAGCAAATCGGGAGATCCGTTTTAAAACAAAACACGGAGAGAAAGTTTGGGTCATTGAGAAGACAGAACTGGTGCGAGATGCAGATGGAGACGAAGTATACCAGAGCGTTTTCATAGATAATAATGAGAACAAGCAGAAGACCGTCATGCTGGAAGAGATCACAGAGAATGTTCCGGGAGGCGTGTGCCTGTTAGAATTAGCCACTAAGAAGATCATTTATGGAAATGAAGGATTTTATCAGTTATACGGATGTACCGAACAGGAAATGCGGGATATATTCAGCAGTGATGCCGGAGAGTTTTTCTTCGAAGAAGATATCAGAAAATTAGATCAGCTGGTTTCTGAGGCGGTGAAGACCGGGCAGAAGAGCATTACCTATGAGAGACAGATCCATCGTTTGGATGAGAAGTCTCTTTGGGTCTTAGTAAAAGGAACGATTATCAATAATCTTGGAAGTCTTCAATTAAGTTGTGTTTTGATCGATATTACAGACCGTAAAGTCATGGAACATGAGCTTTATTTGAACGAGAAGAGACTGAGTATCGCGTTGGAACAGACTGTAAACGTACTCTTTGACTATGATGTGACCACCAATCGGATGTTCCTAAAGAGTGGTCATCTTGGAAATGGGGTAATAGGAGAGATCATAGATGAACCTGGGATGACTTTGGTGGATCGGGGAATTCTCCACGAGGATTATCAGGAAGTATTTGAAAATATGTGTCAGCAGATCACAGAGGGTGAAGATTTTGCTGCAGGAGAGTTATTGATCCGTTATGAGCCGGATTCTTCCTATATCTGGACGAAAGCTGTCCTACGAAATATTTACAAAGAAAAAGGAATCTCCCGATGGGCAGTGGGAGTCTTTGAAGATATTTCACTACAGAAATCTGCGGAACTGGCATTGAAACGAGAAAAGAAATACCGTCAGGCAATGTTAGCAGATACCCTTGCTTCAGCAGAGATCAACCTCACCAAGAATGTGGTTGAAAAAACAAAAGGAATCTGGAAGAAGCGTCAGGAAAGCACCATTTGGATCTATGATGAGTTGGTGGAGATCACAGCGAACGAAGCGGTCTATGAAGAAGACCGGTATTATTATCTGACCATGGCAAGTCGTCAGGCAATGGTTCAGATGTACCTGCAGGGAGAGACGGAGATCAACTGCGAACACAGGAGGTTGGATCGGGAAGGAAATGCCCGGTGGATGCTCCTTACCGCCCATTTAGTAAAAGAACCGGTCAGCGGAGATCTCAAGGCTTTGATCTATTTAAAAGATATCGATACTAAGAAGAAGGAAGAGTTAGAGATCAGATTCCAGTCCCAGAGAGATTCTTTGACGGGATTATATAATAAGGGAACTTCTGAACGATTAATGAAAGAAGAACTTTTAAAAGAGAGACCATCTCATTTGAATCATGCCTTTATCATTATCGATCTGGATCATTTCAAGGAGATCAATGATAATTATGGTCACCAGTATGGAGATGAAGTTTTAAAACGAACTGCCAGAATTTTAACGGATACTTTCCGAGCTGATGATATCATCGGTCGTCTTGGCGGGGATGAAATGGTTGTTTTAATGAAAAATATCCCTGAAACAGATGTGGTAATAGAGAAATTAAAGCAATTAGAGACGAATTTTAAGAGCATTTCGCTGAAAAAGGAGCCAGTTACAGCAAGTATCGGAGTAGCAATTTTTGATGAACATGGCACATCTTATGATGAATTATATCAAAATGCAGACATAGCCCTTTATCGAGCAAAAGAAAAGGGAAGGAACTGTTTTGCACTTTTTTCTTTACAAGAAAAGAAAATGTGTTAAAATAGTAGAGGATATTAGTAATTGGAGGATAAAATTGAATACGAATGAAATGGATGCAGTAGAACTGCAGCGTCAAAGACGGAAAAGAATCAATCGCATCAAATCAGCAATTGTGTTCATCATCACCTTTTGGATCATTGCATCTCTGCTTGCGATTGTTATTTTGTCAGTTCAGGTCGCTCTTTTGAATAAGCGGGTAAAGAACCTGGAACAGGCAGTATCATCCGGCATCACGATTGACAGTCCGAGTCCAGGGAATACAGGTACTACGGAGAAAGATAATTCTGAAAAAACGACAGAGAATAATGATCGTTTTGCAAATTTAGTGACTGGAATTGATACAGAAGACAATATGGCATCAGAGACAGATGCACATGAAGTTTATCTTACTTTTGATTGTGTGCCGGGGGATGTGACGAATCAGATCCTTGACATTTTAAAGTTATATAATGTGAAGGCAACATTTTTTGTGACCGGTGATGAATCAGAGGAAGCTCAGGCTATTTATAAGCGGATCGTAGCGGAAGGACATACTCTTGGTATGCATTCTTATTCGAATCAATACAGTGACATTTATGGATCTGTAGAGGATTTTGCGAAGGATTATACTAAGATTTCTGATTATCTGTATAAGGTGACAGGATTAAGATGTAAGTATTATCGTTTTCCGGGTGGAAGCGGTAATCAGATCAGCAATGTTAATATGGCGGAGTTCGCCGGTTATTTAAAAGAACAGAATATTACTTATTTTGACTGGAATGTAGCAGCGGCAGATACAGCCTCTGATTATACCAGTGAACAGGTGGTCACATCTGTAATAGAAGGAATTGAGCAATATAAGACATCAGTGGTTTTATTACATGATGACGAATCAAAATCAACGACGGCGTTGGCTTTGGGCACTTTAATCGAACAGCTTCAGGCAAAGGGAGCCACCATTCTGCCGATTGATGACAATACAAAAAGCATACAATATATTCATGCGGATAGTATTGATTAAAGAACAAATGGAGGAATAAAAATGGGACTTTTTAAGGATTTTAAGGAAGATTTTTCACAGGCTGTCAATGAAATGATTCCAGGCGGTGAGACTCTTGAAAAAGAGAACAACGTTGACAATCTTGTGGTGGATACAATTGGCGATGATGTGGATGTGAAATCCGAATTATCCAAGCTGGACGGCCTTTTAGAGCAGGTAAAAGATAAACCTGTTGAGAAGAAAGCTGAAGCACCACAGAAACCAGTGGCACAGCCAGTTCAGCCGGCTCCAGTACAGCCAGTACCAGAAGTTAAGAAAGAAACAATTGTAAAAGAGGAGAATAATAGAATGAGTGATCAGATGATGAAGACAATGAATGATGCATTAGTACAGGCAGACGCAGTAGTAGATGAGACTTCTGTAATTACAGCAAGTACAGTACTTTCTGGTGATATCCAGACTGCTGGTTCTTTTGATATCCAGGGAACAATTAACGGAAACGTAGCTTGTAACGGCAAACTTGTTGTAACAGGAACAATCAACGGAAACAGCCATTCTTCAGAATTCTTTGCTGATGTTGCTAAGATCGAAGGTGAAGTTGTAAGTACCGGTACAGTTAAAGTTGGTGCTGGTTCTGTTATCATCGGAAACATTTCTGCAGCGTCTGCAGTGATCGCTGGTGCTGTAAAAGGTGATATCGACGTACAGGGACCTGTAGTAATTGATACTTCTGCAGTTATCATGGGTAACATCAAATCCCGTTCTGTACAGATCAACAACGGTGCTGTTATCGAAGGTTTCTGTTCTCAGTGCTATGCTGAAGTTGATGTTCAGGGATTATTTGGTGCTAACTAATAAAAGGAGAGCTTTCATATGAAGCGAATTTTACTGAAATTAAGTGGAGAAGCCCTTGCCGGTGAGAAACATCATGGATTTGATGAAGCTACTGTTATGGTAGTTGCAAATCAGGTAAAGAAACTGGTAGATCAGGGTGTAGAAGTAGGTATTGTGATCGGTGGTGGAAATTTCTGGCGTGGACGTACCAGTGAGACCATTGACCGTACCAAAGCAGATCAGATCGGTATGCTTGCCACTGTCATGAACTGTATTTATGTATCTGAGATCTTCCGTTATGTTGGAATGAAAACTCAGGTATTAACACCATTTGAATGTGGTTCCATGACCAAATTATTTTCAAAAGATCGTGCAAACAAATATTTTGCACATAATATGGTAGTATTTTTTGCTGGTGGAACAGGACATCCATATTTCTCCACCGATACAGCAACTGTACTCCGTGCAGTAGAGATCGAAGCAGACGGAATTTATCTTGCTAAGGCCATTGATGGCGTATATGACAGTGATCCTAAGGTGAATCCAGAAGCTAAGAAATACGATGAAGTTTCTATTCAGGAAGTTATCGATAAGAAGCTTGCTGTAGTAGATCTGACAGCTTCCATCATGTGTATGGAGAATAAGATGCCAATGTATGTCTTTGGATTAAATGAAGAAGACAGCATTGTAAAAGCGTTAAGCGGCGAATTTAATGGTACTAAGGTTACCGTATAAGAGGAGGGCATATGGACGAGAGATTAGTTGCATTTCAGGATAAAATGGAAAAGAGCTTAAAGAATCTGGATGAAGAATTTGGTTCTATTCGTGCAGGACGTGCCAATCCTCACGTATTAGACAAGATTCGTGTAGATTACTATGGAACACCATCTCCATTACAGAGTGTGGCAAACGTAAGTGTTCCAGAACCAAGAATGATTCAGATTCAGCCTTGGGAGGCATCTTTAGTAAAAGAGATCGAGAAAGCGATCCTTTGCTCTGATATCGGAATCAATCCATCTAACGATGGTAAGATCATCCGTCTGGTATTCCCAGAATTAACAGAGGAAAGACGTAAAGAACTTGCAAAAGATGTGAAGAAAAAAGGCGAGAACGCAAAAGTAGCCATCAGAAATATCAGAAGAGATGCTATTGACCATTTCAAGAAAGTGGGCAAAGCAGAAGATATTTCAGAAGATGAGATTAAGGATTTAGAAGATGGAATTCAGAAACTGACTGATCAGTATGTTGGTAAGATTGATAAAGCAGTAGAGAATAAGACAAAAGAAATCCTTACTGTATAATCAAACGGGGACACAGCCAGCAGGCTTTGTCCCCTTATTGTTTAAAGGAGAAGAAACATGAATATTCCACAACATGTAGCCATTATTCTGGATGGAAATGGAAGATGGGCAAAACGCAAGGGGTTACCAAGAAATATGGGTCATAAGGCTGGTGCCAAGAATGTAGAGACCATTGCCCGGGTAGCTGGAGAAATGGGAATCAAATATTTGACATTTTACGCATTTTCTACAGAGAACTGGAACCGTCCGGATTCAGAAGTAGAAGCTCTTATGAAACTTTTGGAAAATTATCTTCAGAATTGTATCAAGACCGCAGATAAAAATAATCTGCAGGTACGGATCATTGGGGATATTACCCGTTTAACACCGGAATTTCAGCAGAAGATCAAAGATTTAGAGGAAAGATCCAGTCATAATGACGGATTGAATCTGACCATTGCTATAAATTATGGCAGTCGGGACGAAATGATCCGCAGTATGAAGAAGATGATAGCTGATCATGATGCAGGAAAACTTGCAACAGAAGACATAAATGAAACTGTTTTTTCATCTTATCTGGATACAGCAGAGCTTCCTGACCCGGATCTTTTGATCAGAACCAGCGGGGAACAGAGATTATCCAATTATCTGTTGTGGCAGCTGGCTTACAGTGAATTTTATTTTACTGAGGTTCCATGGCCTGATTTTAACAAAGAAGAATTAGAGAAAGCAGTCCTGGCATATAATAAACGTGACAGACGTTTCGGGGGACTGAAGGAAGAAACCTAGGAGGAATGTATGTTTAAGACAAGATTGTTAAGCGGAATCGTGCTTGTTATTCTGCTTTTGATTTTTTTGATCACAGGAGGAGAAGTCCTTTTAGCAGCATTAGGACTGGTTTCTTTGATCGGTCTGTTTGAATTGTTTAAAGCATTAAAAATACAGAAGAGTCCGGTTGCCATCGTTGGATATCTGGCGACGCTGGTTTTTTATGTCAGTCATCTGATCCCGGGATTTTCTGATAATTTTGCACTGCTTATCGTGTATCTGATCGTTTTAATGGTGGTATACGTGGTCTGTTATCCGAAAGTCAGTACCGCAGATTTTATGGCGGCATTCTTTGGATTTGTTTATGTGCCGGTTATGCTGTCTTATGTATATCAGTTAAGAGCTATCCCTGAAAAGGGTGTCTATCTGGTATTTTTAATCTTCCTGTGTTCTTGGGGCTGCGATACCTGCGCATATTGTGTAGGAAAACTGATCGGAAAGCATAAGATGTCTCCGGTATTAAGCCCAAAGAAATCAGTAGAAGGTGCCATTGGAGGCGTTGTGGGAACAGGACTTTTAACAGGCATTTACGCATTTGTTATCTTTAAGTCTTATACTGTAGTGATCGGTTTAGTGATCATTTCCATGGTAGCGGCAGTGGTTTCTATGTTTGGCGATCTGACAGCTTCAGCTATCAAAAGATTTTACGATATTAAAGACTATGGTAAATTGATCCCTGGTCATGGCGGTATTTTGGATCGTTTTGACAGTGTGATCATTGTGGCACCGATCATTTATTATTTGATCTATTATTTCCTAGTATAAATGCCGGGAACAATTGGATATGCGAAGCCAATTGTAAGGCAAAAAGGAGTACAACATGAAGAAGATTGCGATTATTGGTTCTACCGGTTCCATTGGAACCCAGACTTTAGACGTAGCAAGAGAACAAGGGGATTTAGAAATCCTGGCGTTATCCTGTGGCGGTAATATAACTCTGATGGAGAAACAGATGAGAGAATTTTCTCCAAAATTAGTAGCAGTATGGAAGGAAGAGGATGCTGCAGAGTTGAAAACAAAGACTGCAGATCTGAATATTCCGATCATGTGCGGAATGGAAGGCTTAATTGCAGTAGCTACTTATCCGGAAGCAGAAATCTTAGTAACTGCAATTGTTGGAATGTTAGGAATTGTTCCAACAATCGAAGCAATTAAAGCAGGAAAAACAATTGCACTGGCTAATAAGGAGACTCTTGTTACCGCAGGTCACATTATTATGCCTCTGGCAAAAGAATATAATGTGCCAATCCTGCCTGTAGATAGTGAACATAGTGCTATTTTCCAGTCCTTAAACGGAGAGCAGGGAAATAAGATCAGTAAGATCCTCTTAACAGCGTCCGGCGGACCTTTTAGGGGAAGAAAATTAGAAGAGTTACAGAATATCCAGGTAGAAGATGCCTTAAAACATCCGAACTGGAGCATGGGTAGAAAGATCACCATTGATTCCTCTACACTGGTCAATAAAGGATTAGAAGTGATGGAAGCTAAATGGTTATTTGGGGTAGACTTAGATCAGATCCAGGTTGTGGTTCATCCTCAGAGCGTGATCCATTCCGCAGTAGAATATGAAGATGGAGCAGTCATTGCACAGCTGGGAACACCGGATATGCGTCTTCCAATCCAGTATGCACTGTATTATCCAAACAGACGCCCACTGTCTGGTGACAGAATGAATTTATTTGCTTTAAAGAATCTGACTTTTGAAGAACCGGATCTAAAGACCTTCCGAGGACTGGCATTGGCTTATGAGGCAATGAAAAAAGGTGGTAATATCCCAACAGCCTTTAATGCAGCGAACGAGAAGGCAGTTGCCTTATTCTTAGATAGAAAGATCAAATATCTGGAAATCCCAGAAATTATTCAGGCATCTATGGAACATTGCAGCTTTATTGCAGATCCAAATGTAGAACAAATTTTAGCGACAGAGCAGGAAGCTTATGATTTTATAAGTAGCAGGTGGTAATTTGAGTATTATTATAGCAATCATTATTTTTAGTATTATTATTTTATTCCATGAACTTGGGCATTTTCTCTTGGCCAAAGCCAATGGAGTAAAAGTAAACGAGTTTTCTTTGGGACTTGGACCAACTCTTTTTGGATTTACCAAAGGAGAAACGAAATATTCCCTGAAACTGTTGCC
>JAGAOC010000026.1 GCA_017623935.1 Agathobacter sp.
ATATGAGCCATAATACCAATGTTTCTAGTTCTCTCTAATGGATATTCTCTTCCAGCCAAGGTTTTTTCCTCCTATATTTATGCGCGGATACATTATGGGCTTACGCCCATAACGCAATAACTCCATAACTGCAGTAATTAGAAACGATAGTGAGCAAATGCTTTGTTTGCTTCTGCCATCTTGTGCATATCTTCTTTTCTCTTTACAGCTGCACCAGTGTTATTTGCTGCATCCATAATTTCGTTTGCCAGTCTTTCTTCCTGGGTCTTCTCTCCTCTAGCACGGGAGAAATTTGTTAACCAGCGAAGTGCTAACGCCTGGCGACGTTCAGGACGAACCTCGATTGGTACCTGGTATGTTGCACCACCAATACGTCTTGCTTTTACTTCGAGAACTGGCATCATATTGTTCATTGCCTCTTCGAATACTTCAAGAGCTGGTTTTCCTGTTTTCTCTTCTACTCTAGCGAATGCTCCGTATACAATCTTCTGTGCAACGCCCTTCTTACCATCTAACATGATGTTGTTTACGAGCTTTGTTACAACTTTGCTGTTGTACATTGGATCTGCTAAAACGTCTCTTTTCTGAGTATGTCCTTTACGTGGCACGTTACTTCCCTCCTTAATCATGATTATTTTGTTTCGATTAATTCAACGGTACTCACATGTGTCTCTCTAATGTGTTCGTGCGGGTTGTCTATCTGAAATATAATCCCAACACTCACTTTTAGTTCTGTTTGTGATACACAATTGTCTGCTAAAAATTATTTCTTAGCGTCTTTTGGTCTCTTAGCGCCGTATTTAGAACGAGCCTGTTTTCTGTTAGCTACACCAGCGGTATCAAGAGTACCACGGATGATGTGATAACGTGTACCTGGTAAGTCTTTTACTCTACCACCACGGATCAGAACAACGCTATGCTCCTGTAAGTTGTGGCCTTCACCTGGAATGTAAGATGTTACTTCGATTCCGTTTGAAAGACGAACTCTGGCGATCTTTCTAAGAGCTGAGTTAGGTTTCTTAGGAGTTGCTGTCTTAACAGCTGTACAAACACCTCTCTTCTGCGGAGAAGCAGCATCGATTGGTCTCTTCTGTAAAGAGTTGTAGCTCTTCTGAAGTGCAGGTGCTGTAGACTTCTTAACAGATGTCTGACGTCCTTTTCTTACTAACTGGTTGAATGTTGGCATTATTTTCACCTCCTGTAATTATGCTTAAAAGTGCGCCTTTGTATGCACACTATGACATTATAGTAACTTATTTTTCCATTGTCAAGCAGATTTTATCGGATTTTCTGCGGATTTCTAACGGAAACGGGAGGTGATCTCCTGTAACTTCTGAGCGGATTCTTTACAATTTGTGGTTCGCTCGAAAGTTTCTGCGGTAAGACCTACAACATCTGTGGTCTTCATTGCAATATCGTTAACACCAATAGAACATTCATTGATATTATCGCTGATTCCATCAATGGACTGTGCAATGCTGTTGATACCAGCTCTGATCTCACGGATCTGCGCATTTGCCTGGTTCATAAACTGTCCAATACTTTGTGTCGCTTCTCCATAACTCTCACTTGCTTTGATAAATTCTTCATAGTCAGCCATTACGTTATTTTCCATGAAATCTAATGCCTCACTTAAGCTGGCAGTAAGGACTCCTACGGAATCATTTACCTGACCTGCAATGGTCAAAATGTTTGCACTGGTGTCTGCGGTCTGCCCTGCTAATTTGGAGATTTCTCCTGCAACAACCGCAAATCCTCTTCCTGCCTCACCGGCTCTAGCTGCTTCAATAGAAGCATTTAAAGAAAGAAGGTTTGTCTCTTCGGCAATATTTTGGATCTCACTTGCCAGAGAATTGATCCGTTCTACTTCTTTTGCACGAACGATAGCTTCCTCTGAATCCTGACGGATCGTGCCAAATACTGCGATCGTCTTATCACTTGCCTGCTTGGTATTTAATCGGATGTTCTGAGCCTTTTCCATAACTTCTGCAGTCAGGGCAGTTCCCTTCTGGATCTCATCTGCTACACTGGATACATTGTCGTTCATGGCCTGAATGTTCATATTTACGGATTCAGCAGAGGTAGAGGTTTCCTCCATGCTGGCTGCCAGCTCCTGATTGGTAGCAGAGTTGTCAGAAGAAGCATCATTTACTTTTTCCGTAATGTCATAAAGGCTGTTAGAACCTTCTACCAGTACTCCGGAAATATCATTCAATTCGCCAACGATCTTAGATAAAGTTGCCTGCATCCGTTTTACGGCATTTGCCATGGTTCCTACTTCATCGTTGGTTTTCGGGATCGCATGACGGGAATTCATATTTAATTCGGAAATGTCATTAATAACCGAAGTTAATACGGAGATCGGTTTTGTGATATGATGAGTGATCACAGAACCTACGATCAAACTTAAGAACAAAAGTGCAACGCCTACTGCGAGACACCACATATTAATAGTAGTGATCGGTGCCATAACGTCTTCTGTATCCGCCTGTACTACAACCACCCAGTCATTAACAGTACACATAAATGCAATATATACGTCTTTTCCATCCACCGTACTCTGTTTTACGTCCGCTGTAGTGATCATTCCCTTGGTATTTAAGGTATTCAAAACTTCTTCCACTACCGGATTGCCGGAAATAGTAGTACCAATCTTATCATCATCCTTGCTGTAAAGATAAGTACCATCTTTATCCACCAGATAACAGGTACTAGAGTCCATGGTATCGATACCTACGTTGTTCAAAATGTACTCCAAACGAACACTCATATCGTTTCTTTCACTGTCTCCATAGAAACTTTCATACAGTGTATCAGATGCGGAGATACAGGTATCATATAAATAGCTTTCGCATAACTCAACAATATTCTTTTTATTTACCACATAGGATACCAAAAGCAATGCGGCGATCAAAATAACTGAAGTCATTGCCAGCAGCATAGTGATCTTCTGTCTAATGGAAATCCCTTTTTTCTTTGTCTTTGCCATATCTTCCTCCTATTGTGCTCCCTTTTCTGCCGCCCAGGTTTCTATCACATATGATCTTACAGCTCCAAAATCCTGCTCTCCTTTGCAATAGGAAAGAAGGTTGGTTCCGAAATCATCTTTAAATTGCTGACTTGGGAAAGCTGTAAAATTCCAACTTACGGAATAAAGTTTGTCATTATTCATATATTCCAGCACTTCTTTTGCTAATGGATCTAATGGGCTTTCTGCCTCAGAAAAAGTATTAAATGGAGAAATAAATCCCAGTTTGTTTGTTACATAATCCTTACCGATATCTGAACTGTATACCCACTCCATAAATTCAATTGCAGCTTTCTGCTGTTCTTCGGATGCCATAGAGTTAACACAGATAAAGTTTTCTGTTCCAATACAAAGTCCCTGACTTTCTTCTCCTGAAACTCCTGTGTAGATCGGTAAAAATTTACAATTTTCTTCTTTTACTACGTTACCATCAATAGAAGACACCTGGCTCCATGCCCAGTTTCCGTTCTGAACCATTACACATTTTCCTAACGCAAACTCCTCCATAGAGTCATTTACATTTTTGGAAGCCAGCTGAGTTCTGTCGGTGACGGAGTTATTGATATACAGATCGAAAATGTTCTTGTAATTCTGTGCATAAGTAAATTCCAAGGTATCTGTATCGGATATATTCTTATCCTGGAACTCATAATACACTGGCAGATTTGCCAAGTGGGTCTGCCAACGCCAGTCCTCTCCTGCTGAGAAGGAGGTTGAGGCAAATACACCTTGTATCCCCAGTTCTGCTTTATGTAAAGTCATATCAGTTACCAGCTGTTCTAACTTCTGATAATTATTTACTTCTTCCATAGAAGTAAAGCTAGTTCCCTTTGTAGAAAGACTGAAATATTTCTGCATGATCTCATCGTTATAGATAATTCCATAGCCCTCTACTACGTATGGAATTCCATATACCCCGCTTCCGTCGGAAACTGCCATATCTTTATCAATGAGCCAAGAATATAACTCCGTATCACTTAAATCTGCACAATAATTCTTCCAGGTCTCATAACCTACCGGTCCGTTGATCTGGAAAAGTGTTGGTGCATCTCTTTTTGCGATCTCTGCCTTTAATGTCTGCTCATAATTTCCATTTGCCGCAGTCAGAACTTTTACTTCTACCCCTGTTTCTTCCGTATAAGCCTCTGCGATCTCCTCCCAGGTATCTGCCGCTTCCGGTTTAAAATTCAGATAATACACAGCTGTTTCTTTCTTCTCAGAACCGCAGCCCGTCAACAAAAAACTCGCAGCCAAGACTGCAAGTCCCACTCTTGCGTATTTCATTGTTTTTCCTCCCTTATTTCCTTCTTTTCATTATGCCATTTGAGCATTTATTCTTATCAGACACGAAAAACTTTCGTCAAGTATGTATATTATACCATCCCTTATTTTATTAAGCTATAAAATTGCCTCAATTCCCCATTAGGTAAAATCCACAAAGTTTTGTCTCAAAAATTGTCATTTTCGACCATGCCATTATTGCAGCTCCGTTGGCATGCAGGATTGCAAGCTAAAATGCATTGACACCACGCAAAAACAGGCAA
>JAGAOC010000027.1 GCA_017623935.1 Agathobacter sp.
CATTCCCGTTATTAGAACCAAGTATCAAGGTAAGCCTGTTTTACAGGTAGTATGAATATAAAGTGAAAAGCCGTATGCCTTAATAGGGCACGTACGGTTTTGCGTAGGGGTATGGGGAGTAATCCCCATATCTACTAGAGAAAGACACTACGTGTCAATTATGCGCAGCCCGCGGGGGAGAAGTTTATTGCTTCGCAATACCACGCGCGGGTCGAGTTCGCAAGCGCAATCTTCTTTACGGCTGGCTCTGGAAGATTCCCAGTGCCGGTGGATAATAGGTAAATACAAGAAAAGCAACGGCGGTTGCTACTACGAGGGTATAGAACAACCAACAGTGTTTTGGTTGCCATCCTTTTTTGGCGGCAACATAACGAAACACGAAAGCCGAGAAAATACTATAAAAAAACGTCGCAATATCCAGTATCATAGAATGTTTTCCAAGAATTCCAGAATAAGTATAGTATCGCACCGGAATCAGAAAGGTTGCGATGAGTACACTTATGAGGTTGATACAGGTAGAAAACGGCGTTTTTTCTTTTAACCAGAGCTTTTCCAGAAAAATATAAAGGATCATAGGAAAAAAGGCCAGTTTCATGTGCTCCCAGACGGACTCACTGACAGGAGTAAAGAGCCCTATCAGTACATTTTGGCCGGTCCAGTCATAGAAGAAATGGCTCAGAGTGCCTATGATGGATACAAAGATAAAACCAATAATAGAGGGAATTAGTAAATTTTTTCGCATAAGTATTCTCCTTTGGATATCTATACTGAAATGGTCATAAGCCCGATTTTTATTTTTAATTATATGAAAAAGTGGCAAAAAATATGTAGAAAGCGAAATGATAACGGAAATTCTTAAAAGAGAATGATAGAAACCTTAAAAAAATATAAATCCGTACAAATTATATTTTTTTTATGATAGAATAGAAAAAATTAGTTAAGAAGTTAGTTAAGAAAATAATTTGAAAAATAAGGAAGAAAATAAGCTTGTATACAGAAAAAGATTTAGTTCGTGTTGCAAAACGTGAAAATAATAATAAGCGAAAATATCTGGTAGTAAATGCGCTCCAGGGGAAGCATATTCCGGTGGAGCCTCAGAAAGCCTTTGCCATGTTTGACGAATTAGCAGATATTTTGATCCATGAATATAGAAATGAGAAGGTACTGATCGTGGGATTTGCAGAGACCGCCACAGCCATTGGGGCAAGATTGGCGATTAGAATGGATAGTTACTATATGCAGACCACCAGAGAACCGATCCCGGATGTGGAATATCTGTATTTTACAGAGTCTCACAGCCATGCTACAGAGCAGAAATTGATCAAGACGGATTTAGATAAGATCATTGATCAGATAGATCGGATCATTTTTGCAGAGGATGAAGTGACAACGGGTAATACCATTATGAAGATCATTGATATTATCCGTAATACTTATGGTGATTCAGTGAGATTTTCCGTGGCATCTTTATTAAATGGTATGGATGAAGCAGCTAGGCAGATATACGAAGAACAGGAGATCGGTCTTCATTATCTTGTGAAGACAGATCATAGTTCCTATTCGGAAATCGCAGATAGCTACCAGGGCAATGGTTCTTATGTTACAGACTTAAAGGAATTGCCAATGCCGGAAATAAAGGAATTTACAGCAACAGATTACAGGAATGGAAGAAGGTTGGTCAGAGGCAAAGATTATGAAAAGGCCTGCGACAGTCTTTGGAGCCAGATTGAAGATCAGATAGATCTTACAGAAAACAAATCGGTATTAGTGCTGGGAACAGAGGAATTCATGTATCCGGCTATTGATATGGCATATCGTCTGAGCAAAATGGGAATTCAGACAAAAAGCCATTCTACTACCAGAAGTCCTATCGCAGTAAGTAAAGAAGCAGATTATCCTCTCCATACCAGATATGAATTAAGAAGTTTGTATGAAGAAGGAAGAACTACATTTATCTATGATGTGGAACAATATGACAAAGTAATAGTGATCACAGATGCGAAGGATACAAGCCTTGCAGGGGTCAGTGATCTGTGCAACGCCATTTTCAAAAATGGTAATACAGATATCAGCATAGTTAGGTGGTGTGAAGAATGAGAACTTCCTATCAGGAGGAAGATGTAAAACTTTTATTAAAAGACATTACAGGACTGGTGGAGCCTCAGCCTACAGAAGAGAGGGAGAAGCTCATACAGTTGGGACGTCATTACTGTGAGATGCTCCCGATCGAATATGTTCCAAGTGCAAAATATATGGAAGTCTATGAGGAAGCTTTAGAAAGTTATGCAGAGCCTGTGGCAAGAGCCATAGGAAAACTGGCGGATAAAGTCATTGCCGCCAAAGGAAAAGAGGTAGTCTTAGTCTCCTTGGCAAGAGCGGGAATTCCTATAGGAATCCTACTAAAACGATACATCCGATTTAAATATCAGGTAGAAGTGGAGCATTATTCTATTTCTATTATCCGAGGCAGAGGGATTGATAAAAATGCCATGAATTATCTGCTGGAAAGATATGATAAGAGCCAACTTCTTTTTGTGGATGGTTGGATTGGAAAAGGTGCCATTTTAAATGAATTGAAGAAAGACTTACAGGAATTTGAAGGGGTATCAGCGGATATTGCAGTAGTGGCAGATCCAGCTAACGTGACAGAATTATGTGGTACTCATGAAGATATTTTGATCCCAAGTTCCTGTTTGAATTGTACTGTATCAGGGCTTATCAGCCGGACATTTTTACGGGATGATATCATTGGAGAGAAAGATTTTCATGGAGCCGTCTATTATGGAGAATTGGCAGATTCCGATCTGTCTTATGAATTTATTCATGCCATAGAACAGCAATTTGTCCTGGAATCAGAAGAGCAGCTAGGGGAGAAAGATAGTAGCCAAGATCACGACCAGCAGACAGAACGGACAGGGCACGGTGTGGATGAAGTAAGAGCCATTGCAGCAGAATATGGAATTGATGATATCAATCTGGTAAAACCGGGAATCGGAGAGACCACGAGGGTACTCCTTAGAAGAGTTCCTTGGAAGGTACTCATCGATGAGAAGTATAAAGACAGCAAAGAACTGGCTCACATTGTACGACTGGCAAAGGAGAAAAATGTGCCAGTGGAGTATCATCCTTTGAAATACTATCGCACCTGCGGGATCATTAAGAAATTAGCGGATGCCTGATCCTTTTTGAGGCGGCGTTCTTGCTGATATAGTAACTTATTAACCTATGAATAGAATATAGGAGGTATTTATCATGGATATGTTTGAAAAAGCATCAAAAACAGCAAAAAATGTGGGAGAAAACGTGATCAGTTCTGCAAAGAGCATTGGAACATCTTTGTATAGTTTTACAAAGGAGCAGAGCGAACTGACCAGCCTGAATGTGCAGAAATCTGTTATTGAGAAGAAGTTAGAAGATTCTTATGCGGAGATTGGAAAAAGATATGTAGCTTATATCAGCGAATGTACCGGTGCTACTATTTTTGACGTGAATGATATCTTAGACGCCATGTCTCCGGAACTGGAGAAATTAAACGATGTGAAAGCTCAGATCGCAGAGAAGGAAGTTCAGATCAAACAGGCAGGAGAAGAAAGAGCCCAGAAAAAGGCTCAGGATGAATTCGACGCAGAAAAGAGTAAGTTAGATAAGGCTTTGGAGATGGATATCATCACTCAGGAAGAGTATGATGCAAAGTTGGCAAAGGCTCAGCGTAAGATCGATAACTATGATAAATTAAGAAAGATCGATATGCAGTTAGAAATGGGGATCATTACGAAAGCGGAGCATGAGGAAAAAGTAAAGAACATTCTTCAGTAAGAAGATTAACAAAAAAATGTTGGGATGACGGTGATTATCCGTTTTCCCAACATTTTTAAAATTCTATTTTGTACCGTAATACTCGGCAAGAAAAATGGTCCTAAGAGCCCAATTAGAATGGGTCTTATATTCGTTCATACGTTCCTTGGAGATACTACCGGAAACTAGTTTGTGAGAATCTTCATCCCAATTTAAGATAGATCTGGCATCCTCTAGATCCTTTTGTGGAACTTTCAGCACATCGTTTAGGATAGGGATCTGATTTGGATGGATAACAGTCTTTCCAATGAAACCGGCTAAGAGATCCTGAGCGATCTCATGGCGCAGTCCCTGTTCCCAATCCAAGCCGTTGTAATATTCAAATACAGAGCCGGATACGACATAATCCATACCGAAGACTGTAAGGATGTCTGTAAAGAGACTGTCCACCGGGCGGATGTCATGAATGGATTCCGTCGCATGACGTCTTAAGCCAAACATATGGCAGAGATCGTTTCCACCAACTCGGATATTTAAGATCAGTTCTTCTATTTCGTCTATTTTTTGCTTTAGTCCATATAAGATCGTATAACGGTCTCTCAGATCAATGATATCGGGACTTTCAAAAATAGGCATTAAGTAAATTGGCTGTTGTGCTATTGTATTGACTTCTTTTATGGCAGAAATATAGGAATCTGCATTGTTTAAAGAGAATTTTGGTGCGATATAACCCCATAAGATAGCCATGGATTTGCCCATCCTGCGGGACAGGGAAGAAATCTGCTGGGGACATCTTACCCGGATAAATATCTTAGGTAAATAGAAGTCCTGGGTCTTATGAGCCTCGTATATCTTATTTAAGGAATCGAGTAAAATATTTCCCGCTTCTTCCACATGGTCATCGCTAATGGTATCTTCTAGGCACAATGCCAGTGAAAATTTATTGCCGAATCTGCCAGAAATAATAGAGGCAGCCAGTCCATCGTTGTTGGCGGGGCAATAAAGAAGAGCGCCGACACTATAATACTTTACTGAATTTTTCATGTTTATCTCCTTAATCTGAAAACCTTAGATAATTAAGTCAACATAAATCAATATATCATAATTGAGATGAATTTGGTAGCTATTTTTTGTAGACAGTGCTAAAATAAAATTTATATTGAAAATAAGCAATTTTTAAAATAAAACAGGATGAAGTGATTATGGAAATGGTTTTAGAATACAGGCATAACATCATGAAGGTTACGTCTGTTGGCAGTTTTGCCAATATCAAAGGCGGCATGAACCAGGGATGCAGGGATGTCTATTTTGTAAGAGCTATTGGAAACGATAGTAATCTGTTAAGAGATATTCAGGTCATGGATGAAACCTTAGGACGGATGGCTGGAGAACATAAGGGATTTTACAGGAGGATCAATGAACTCCCGAAAATTGTATCTATGGAGGATGCAGCCTTTTATACTGGTTGTTATGAGGACTGGGATAAGGGAGGAAAAAAGGAAGTCGCAATTAAGACTTCGGCTTGTAAAAATCAGGTATTTCGGAAGGTCTTATCTAATGCAAGCCTTAAGATAGAAGCATTGTATCGAGAGAAAAAGCCTCAGGCAAGTGAATCGATCCTAAGGAATTTCATGGTAAAAGTCTGGTTTTGGTACGACTTTTTATTTGGTGGAGATGATTTTGCATGGAATGAGCGGTTAAATTCAAAGATTGCAGCAGTTAACGTGACGAACTGGCAGGAATATCTGTTTTTTTACGGAGTTACTCTTACCGGAAGTGATGTTCTGTTATTGCAGTGTGCAAGAGACATTGATGCAGAAGATGAGAAGAAAAAGTTATCAGATTCATTTGTGCTGGGAGATTTTTCCGAAGTGCAGATTCCGGAATATATAAAGCCGGCTCCGAAACTGAATGGAAGCACAGGTCAGAATGGCACTGTAGGTCAGAATGGCACTGTGGGTCAGAATGGAGCAGTAGGTCAGAATGGAGTGCCTCAGGGCAACAATGATCTTAGGGTCTCTGCCGCCAGCAATCAGGGCGGTGCAGTACGGATCGCAATGCCAAGGCACGAAGGTCGCCCTTCTCCTTCCAACCCAGCAAATCAAATGCCAGCTCAGGCACCGATTGCTGGCGCACCGGCAAATGGCATCATAAGAGGTCAAATGCCAACCCAGGCA
>JAGAOC010000028.1 GCA_017623935.1 Agathobacter sp.
AGAGGATGTGGAATTTATCCGTCTTCAGTTTACAGATATTTTTGGAATGTTGAAAAACGTTGCGATCACTTCCAGTCAGTTGGAGAAAGCTTTGGATAACCAGATCATGTTTGACGGTTCTTCCATTGAAGGGTATGCAAGAGTAGAGGAATCTGATATGTTCCTTCATCCGGATCTGGATACCTTTACTATTTTTCCATGGAGACCACAGCAGGGAAAGGTAGCCCGGATCATCTGTGATGTTTACACGGCAGATCAGAAACCGTTTTCCGGAGATCCACGTTACATATTAAAACAGCAGATCGAAAGAGCTGCAGAAATGGGATACACCTTTAACGTGGGACCAGAGTGTGAATTTTTCCTGTTCCATCAGGATGAGAACGGGCAGCCAACGACACTTACCCATGAGAAAGCAGGATATTTTGATCTGGGACCGATCGATCTGGGAGAAAATGCCAGAAGAGATATGGTATTGACACTGGAAGATATGGGCTTTGAGATTGAAGCTTCTCATCACGAGATGGCACCTGCCCAGCATGAGATCGATTTTAAATATGGTGAGGCGTTAGCTACAGCTGATAATATCATGACTTTTAAATTGGCAGTAAAGACCATCGCTAAGAGACATGGATTGTTTGCAAGTTTTATGCCAAAGCCTCGTTATGGAGTGCCGGGATCCGGTATGCATATTAATATGTCCCTTTCCAAAGAAGGAAAGAATATCTTCTTTGATGCCGAAGATCCTATGGAATTGAGCAAGGAAGCCAGATATTTTATTGGGGGACTGATTAAGCATATTAAGGGAATGTCCATCATTACGAACCCATTGGTAAATTCCTATAAGAGATTAGTGCCAGGTTATGAAGCTCCAGTGGGAATTGCCTGGTCTTCTATCAATAGAAGCCCACTGATCAGAATTCCATCCACAAAAGGAGAGGGCACCAGAGTAGAATTAAGAAATCCGGATCCGGCAGCGAATCCATATCTTGCATTTGCGGTATGCCTTGCAGCTGGTCTAGATGGAATCGAGAATCAGATAGAGCCACCACAGGCAATCTCAGGTAATGTATTTGAATTAGAAGCAAAAGAAAGAGAAAGATTAGGAATCGAACTGCTTCCAACAAGCTTAAAAGAAGCGGTAGAAGAATTTGAAAAAGATGAGTTTGTCCAGGGGGTATTGGGAACTCATGCATCACAGAAATATCTGGATGCTAAGAGAGCAGAATGGATTCAGTATACGACTCAGGTTACAAGCTGGGAAATTGATGAATATCTATATAAGATTTAGGGAGCTGCAAGACAGTGAATAATATTGTAATTGCGTTCCCCAAGAAAGAAGCAGGGTTAAATATTAGAAAGATCCTTGCCCAGAGCGGTTATAATGTAGTGGGGGTTTATACCACAGGTGCTCAGGTTCTGGCGGGTATGTCGGAATTGGAAAATGGCGTATTGATCTGTGGTTCCCGTTTTGTAGATATGATGTATACAGAACTATATGATTATCTGCCTCCTGGTTTTGAAATGGTGTTAGTAGCTTCTCATGCTACCGTCATGGAAAAAGAGATCAATAATCTGGTCAGCATCGTAATGCCTTTTAAAATTCATGAACTTTTGCAGACGCTAGAGATGATGGAGGAAAGGGCAAGCAGATTAAGGCGGAAAAAACGCAGGATGCCAAAGACCAGATCCAATGAAGATGAGGAACTTCTGACAAAAGCAAAACGCCTTTTGATGGAGCGAAATCAGTTAACGGAGGAAGAAGCCCATCATTATGTTCAGAAGCGGAGCATGGAAAGTGGCACAGGGCTAGTGGAAGTAGCCCAGATGATCATTAGTTTAATGGAAGATGTTTAGAAATTTTTATTTACATTCTAAGGATAAAATGATAAAGTCTATTAAAAAAGTAAATCATTAATAGAAATAAATAAAGGAGATTGAATATATGTTTCAGATCAATGAAAATTACCAGAAACTTCCTGGAAGTTATTTATTCAGTACAATTGGAAAGAAGGTAGCAGCTTTTCAGGAGGCAAATCCAGATAAGGATATTATCCGTCTTGGTATTGGTGATGTAACTCAGCCAATCGCACCAGCTATCATCGAAGCATTACATAAAGCAGTAGATGAGATGGGAAATGCAGCTACATTCCGTGGATATGCACCAGATTTAGGATATGAATTCTTAAGAAGTGCTATTGCAAAGAATGACTATCAGGCAAGAGGATGTGATATTGCAGCAGATGAGATCTTTGTATCCGATGGTGCTAAGAGTGATTCTGCAAACATTCAGGAGATTTTCGCAGCAGATAGCAAGATTGCAGTTTGTGATCCTGTATATCCTGTTTATGTAGATTCTAATGTTATGGCTGGAAGAACCGGCACATATGACGCTGAAAAGGGTGTATGGAGCAATGTGATCTATATGCCATGTACAGCAGAGAATAACTTTATCCCAGAATTTCCAAAGGAGACTCCAGATTTAATCTATCTTTGTCTTCCAAATAACCCAACAGGAACAACTCTTACCAAAGAGCAGTTACAGCAGTGGGTTGATTACGCGAACAAAAATGGCGCTGTTATTATCTATGATGCAGCTTATGAAGCATATATCAGTGAAGCTGATGTGCCTCATACAATTTATGAATGTGAAGGAGCTAAGACCTGTGCCATCGAGCTTAGAAGTTTCTCTAAGAATGCAGGATTTACCGGAGTTCGTCTGGGATGTACAGTAGTTCCTAAGGAATTAAAATGCGGTGATGTTTCTTTACATGGAATGTGGGCAAGACGTCATGGAACCAAATTCAATGGCGCACCATACATCGTACAGAGAGCAGGAGAGGCAGTTTACTCAGAGGCTGGAAAAGCTCAGTTAAAAGAGCAGGTTGCTTACTATATGAATAATGCAAAGGTTATCAAAGAAGGATTAAAAGAAGCTGGCTACACTGTATTCGGTGGTGTAAATGCTCCATATATCTGGTTAAAGACTCCAGATCAGATGACTTCTTGGGAGTTCTTTGATTACTTATTAGAGAATGCAAATGTAGTAGGAACTCCTGGTTCAGGATTTGGACCAAGCGGAGAAGGATACTTCCGGCTTACAGCATTCGGTAACTACGAGAACACTGTAAAAGCTTTAGAGCGTATCAAAGCATTATAATAAGAGACAAATAGAGATTCAAAGCAAAAGCTGTGGCAGAAATGCCGCAGCTTTTTACGATTTTGGGATATTTTGATAATTGATCTCTTTATACTCTTTTGGAGAGATTCCGTATTCTTTTTTAAAGGCACGATAAAAATTGGAATAATCCTTAAATCCACATTGAAGATAGGCTTCGCTGATAGGAGTATCCGCCAGGATGGCGTCCCGGCACATTTGAAGACGTTTTTTCAAAATGTACTGATGAACGGATAATCCGATATTTTCCTTCATCACATGGGAAATATGGAATTTGCTGACGAAGAAGGCCTGAGCGAGCTGATCCAGACTTAATTCTTCTTCAATGTGTTCCTCAATATAGGAGATCAGATTTAAATAGAGACTCTGGCTTTCTTTTGGAGTCTCTGGATTTTCCATTTCGTAGACACTGCGGTTTAGATGCAGGATCAGGTCATTGACGCAGAGTTGGATCTTGGCACTTTTTCCAAAACGTTGGGAATGAATTTCCTCGATCAGACGATAGATCTTAGATTGCAGGGAATTAAAGCCGATCACATCATAATGATAAATATACCGCTTGGTCAAAGCTACGTGCTGCATGAGATAGCAGTAGTCCGGAGATAATTTCATCAGCTGGTTGCAGTAATCCTGGGTGATCCAGAAGATGAAACGCTGATAGGAAGCTTCCGACTGCTGAATCTCCATGCGGTGCTTTACCCCAGGTGGGATCAGGATCATATCCCCATAGGAAAGGGGATAATTTTTCTCATCAATATAGATCGAAACATTTCCATCGATAAAGAAATAAAATTCATAATAATCATGACTGTGGGACTTTACGTTCTGCAGATTTTTGTCATTATAATAGTAAATTTCAAAATCTTTGGACACCATATACTGACGGTTGGAGAATTTGGTCTGTAATTGTTTTTTCATAAAAACCCCCATTTGTTTTGTAAATTTTTACAAAAGTTTATTCAATTCAAACTACTTTTTGGAAATTATACAATAAAACCGCAAGTTTTGCAATGTGTACAACAACTAAATCAATTTGCTTTTTTTTGAAATCCAGTATAATGGAATCATAAGCAACGAACCATAAAGCAAAGGCTTTAATTATAGCACAAAGAAAGAGAGGAACAATCCTATGGAAATGACACTCAGATGGTATGGAGCAAACTATGACACAGTAACCCTGAAACAGATCAGACAGATTCCAGGTGTAACCGGAGTCATCACTACTCTTTATGACACAAAGCCAGGGGAAGTCTGGAGCAGAGAAAGAATTCAGGCAATGAAGGCAGAAGTTGAAGCAGCCGGACTTCATGTAGCAGGTATTGAAAGTGTTAACATTCATGATGCCATCAAGACTGGTGCCCCAGAGAGAGAAGAGTACATTGCAAATTACATTGAGACTCTTGAGAATCTCGGAAAAGAAGATATTCATCTTGTATGTTATAACTTCATGCCAGTATTTGACTGGACTCGTACAGAATTGGCAAGAGTTCGTCCAGATGGATCTACTGTATTAGCCTATACTCAGGAAGCAGTTGACGCTTTAGATCCAGAGAAGATGTTCGACTCGATCGCAGGCGATATGAACGGAACTGTAATGCCAGGCTGGGAGCCAGAGCGTATGGCAAAGGTAAAAGAATTATTTGCCATGTACAAAGACATTGATGATGAGAAACTTTTCGAGAACTTAAAATACTTCCTGGAGAAGATCATGCCAGTTTGTGACAAATACGATATCAATATGGCAATCCATCCAGATGATCCAGCATGGAGCGTATTTGGTCTTCCTCGTATCATCATCAACAAAGCAAACATCCTTCGTATGATGGAGATGGTAGATAACCCACACAACGGTGTGACTTTCTGTTCCGGATCTTACGGAACCAACTTAGAGAATGATCTTCCAGATATGATCCGTTCTTTAAAAGGAAGAATTCATTTTGCTCATGTACGTAACTTAAAATTCAACTCACCAACAGATTTTGAAGAGGCAGCACATCTTTCTTCTGACGGAACCTTCGATATGTATGAGATCGTAAAAGCTCTTTATGATATCGGATTTGATGGACCAATCCGTCCGGACCACGGAAGAATGATCTGGGATGAAGTGGCAATGCCTGGATATGGTCTCTATGACAGAGCATTAGGTGCAACTTATATCAATGGACTTTGGGAAGCAATCGAGAAAGCAGACAAACGTTCCAACAAATAGTGAGTTATAAAAGGAGAAGAAGACAATGATTTTAAATAAAGCTGGATTAGAAAATAAATCAGAGTGGGAAGCGAAGGGATATGCCCTTCCTAAATTCGATCGTGAAGCAATGATCGCTGCAACCAAAGAGAATCCATATTGGGTACATTTTGGAGCAGGAAATATTTTCAAAGCATTCCAGGCTAATGTAGCACAGAATCTGTTAAACGAGGGGGTTTTAGACAGAGGTATTGTTGTTGCAGAAGGTTTCGATTATGAGATCATTGAGAAAATGAATCGTCCACATGACGAATACACCATTTTAGTAACTTTAAAAGCAGATGGAAGCATCGAGAAGACCGTGGTTGGAAGTATTGCAGAATCCTGCATTTTAGATTCTGAAAGTGATGTGGAGTATGGACGCTTAAAGGAGATCTTTACAAAAGATTCTCTGCAGATGTGTACTTTTACTATTACTGAGAAGGGCTACAGCCTTGTAAATGGAAAAGGGGAGATCCTTCCAGCAGTAGCAGCAGACTACGAGGCAGGACCTGCAAAACCTGCAAGCTACATTGGAAAAGTTGCTTCCTTGCTTTACACCAGATATGTAAGCGGAGCAAAACCAATCGCCATGGTAAGTACCGATAACTGCTCCCATAACGGAGATAAGCTTTTTGCAGCAGTCAATGCCTTTGCTGAGAAATGGGTAGAAAATGGGCTGGCAGAGGAAGGATTTAAAGCCTATATTCAGGATAAATCCAAAGTATCCTTCCCATGGACCATGATTGATAAGATCACACCAAGACCGGATGCTTCTGTAGAAGCTATTTTGAAAGAAGATGGAATCGACGGATTAGAACCTGTCATTACTTCTAAGAACACCTATGTAGCACCATTTGTAAATGCAGAAGAATGTGAGTATCTGGTTATTGAAGATGCCTTTCCAAATGGTCGTCC
>JAGAOC010000029.1 GCA_017623935.1 Agathobacter sp.
AGATTGCTGTAAAAGCAAAATGTTTTCCAATTCAGGTGACTGGGGAAAATCTGTCCATTGAGTATTATACAGCAGATACCTTGAAGATCTGCGGAAGGATCAGCAGAATCAGTCTGTGTTCTTAGATGAGGAGATTTTTTCATTTTCTGGAAGGGTATGTAAAAGTCGTGGTAAGCGGACGTCAGGTGGGACGTTTCTTAAATTTATGTGTAAAAGGTGATATTAAGATCTGGCAGGTTCATCCCCAAGGGGAAGAGGCCTATTCTTTTTACATGAAATATAAAGATGTCTGGGAATTGAAGCCTTTTTTACGGAAAACCCGGTGCCGGTTCAAGGTTCTGGAAAAAAAGGGAGTGCCATTTAAATTATTTAAATACCGAAAACGGATCATATTTCCTATTGCCTTTGGATTGGTCGTTTTTTTGTTTGGATATTGTTCCCAGTTTGTATGGAGGATTGAACTGATCGGAAATGAGACCATCAGCCAGGAAGAACTTTTTTCTTATCTGGAAGAAAAGCAGGCATATTTGGGAGAACGGTCCAGCAATATATCCTGTGAAGAGTTGGAATTATCTCTGAGAAAAGATTTTGATGAGATTATCTGGGCTACCGTCTATGTACAAGGCACCCTTTTGGTGGTGCAGGTGCAGGAAAAACTGCCTATGGAAGCAAGCACAGAAGAAGAATCCTTTGATTGTAGTAACATTGTTGCAACCAAGGATGCGGTGATCTATTCTGTTATTACAAGAACAGGAACCCCAAATATCAAAGCCGGGGATACGGTAAAAGCCGGAGATATTTTAGTGACAGGCACTCAGGAGATCTTTGATGATGCAGGAGAAGTGAAATCTTATCTGAATCAGCGAGCCAAAGCAGATATCATAGGGGATGTTGTGTATACCTATAAAGACACCATTCCTATTGAAATTTCTGTTACCAACTATAAATCCTCTAGAAAGAAAAACTTTTTTCTGGAAATTGGAGAAAAAAGGGTTACACTTCCTGTTCCGGGGAAAAAATACGAACAGGAAGAAGCAAAGACTACCACTTATCAGATGAGGTTGACGGAACAGTTTTATCTGCCGGTCTATGTAGGCTATGAAGAAGCTTTTGAGGTGGAAGAATTGACTATAACACGTACGGAAGATGAGATTTATGCCCTGGCAGAAGAGAATTTTTTAAAATTTCTTTCAGATTTGGAAGAAAATGGGGTGTTAATTATTGATAAAAATGTTATGATAGATAGAGTGGGTTCAAATTATGTGGTTCAGGGAACCATTTCAGCAAGAGAACCCATTGGAAAAGAAATACAGGTAGAAGGATTGGAAATCGTAGATGAGTCTGAATGAAGTATCCATTAATATACCTTCTGAACATATGAGCAATGTGTTCGGACAGTTCGATATGCATATTAAGAAGATCGAACGGACTTTAGGCGTTACTCTGGTAATACGGGATGATCATTTGAAGGTGATCGGAAGCGAAGCCAATTGTAAAGGAGCACTGGAAGTGTTTCATCAGCTCTTAGAACTGGCAAAGAGAGGCAACGTCATTACGGAGCAGAACGTTAATTACGCTCTGGCACTTTTGGCAGAGCATAAAGGGGATGCCATTGTAGAGATCGATAAAGATATCATCTGTCATACCATAAATGGCAAACCAGTAAAACCAAAGACCATTGGCCAGAAAGAATATGTAGATGCCATCCGCAAACAGATGATCGTTTTTGGAATGGGACCGGCTGGAACCGGTAAGACCTATCTGGCCATGGCGATGGCGATCACTGCCTTTAAGAACGAAGAGGTAGGCAGGATCATTCTTACAAGACCAGCCATTGAGGCAGGTGAGAAACTGGGATTTTTACCGGGAGATCTTCAGAGTAAGGTAGATCCTTACCTAAGACCGCTGTATGACGCTCTGTATCAGATCATGGGAGCGGAAAGTTTTCAGAAGAATATGGAAAAAGGCTTGATCGAAGTGGCGCCTTTAGCTTATATGCGAGGCAGAACCTTGGATAATGCGTTTATTATCTTGGATGAAGCCCAGAACACCACGCCAGCCCAGATGAAAATGTTCTTAACACGAATTGGTTTTGGCTCCAAAGCAGTTATTACCGGTGACGCTACCCAGAAGGATCTGGCACCGGGGTCTGCTTCAGGGCTTGACATTGCTTTGAAAGTCCTAAAGAATATTGATGAGATTGGAATCTGCAAACTGACCAGCAAAGACGTAGTACGTCATCCATTGGTACAGAAGATCGTGCAGGCCTATGATGTATATGAGACAAAGACCACTTCCCGAAAAAGTAAGCAGGTGAAATCATGAAATATCAGGAGAAATTTAATCTATACCGTTTTATTTCCCTGGCAGTCATTGCGGTGTCTTCTTTGGTCACTCTTGGGATCATGGGAGCCATCAAACAATTTTATGCAGATGAAGTGTTCTGCCTCTTGTTGATAGACATACTGTTCCTTGCAGTGTTTATCTACCAGTTAGAGCATGAAAGAGTACAAGGGGAGCTTCATGGAAATACGGAGAATGATCTTGTAAAGCCGGCCATAGGATTTGGAATCTGTTGTGTGATCGGACTAGCAGGTCTTATCTTCCCTGAATACTTTAAACCAGTCATATTTATTGCTATGGTCATGTATGCTTTCTGCAATGAAATGATAGCGATTTCTTGCGGAATGTATTTTTCCATTGTATTTTGTCTGTTTGATGGGAAAAATTTAAATGAATTAGCTGGATATGTATTTTTAGTATTGTTAGCTACGGTATTCTTTAAGGAATTAAAACGAAAAGAACAGAGATTTTATATCAGTATGCTGTATTTTTGTCTGCAGCTTTTGATCCCGGCAGTCTTTTTTTACTGGAATTATAAGATCATATCTACAGATATTTATTTCTGGGGAGCGGGAATGGGCGCTTTTTCCTTCTTGTTTACCTTCTTTGTGATGGGAAAGATTCAAAAGAGGATTCAAAAAGAGATCAGCGAAAAATACCAGGAACTGCTTCATGGAGATTACCGAGAGGTAAGAGAAGTGAGAGCATACTCCTTGATGGAATATGAACATGCGAAGAAGGTTGCCAGATTATCAGGAATCTGTGCAGCTGAGAATGGTCTAAATGTGGATCTGTGTCAGGCGGCAGGCTTTTACTATCGAATGGGAAAACGTTTAGGGGAGCCTCATGTTGAAAATGGTGTTATGCACGCAAAGCAGCTATGTTTTCCAATGCCTTTACAGCAGATCTTAGCAGAGTATAATGGAGAGGAGACACAGATCTCTACTCCGGAGTCAGCTATTGTACATATGGTGGACGGGCTTCTAGTCAGAATGGAAGCATTAGAGAAAGATGTAGGAAAAAGTAAATGGAATCTGGAAGTTATGATCTCCCAGACCTTGAATGAATTTTCTACATCGGGATTATATGATAATTCAGGCTTGTCAATGAATCAGTTTTTAAAGACAAGAGAAATATTGAACCGGGAGGTAACTAAGCGTGAGCTTTCAGTATGAGGAAGAATGTGAAGTTGATCTTGAATTTGATACAAAGGAATTAGCGGAAAAGGTTGTAGATTTTTGTCTGGAATATGCCAATTTCCCATATGAAGCAGAAGTGAATCTGACCCTTACCGATAATGAAGGAATTCATGAGATCAATAAGAATTTCCGGGATATTGACCGGGCTACAGATGTCTTATCCTTTCCAATGTTAAGCTATGAGAATCCAGGGGATTTTTCGTTTTTGGAAGAGGAAAGCGAGGATGATTTTAATCCGGACACAGGAGAAGCGTTATTGGGGGATATCGTAATTTCTGTGGACAAGGTAAAAGAACAGGCAGAAAGTTATGGGCACAGTACCAAAAGAGAATTTGCTTTTTTGATCGTACATAGTATGCTTCACCTTTTCGGTTATGATCACATGGAAGAGGACGAGGCTGCTGTTATGGAGCAAAAACAAAAAGAGATACTGGATAAAATGGAAATATTTAGATAAGAATATTTAGATAAAGGTCCTATGAAGGTAATACTCTTGATGGGATTTGAAAGAACAAAAAGGAGATTGACACAAAATGAAAAAGAAATGTTTAACAGGATTAGGAATGATCTTACTTGCAGGACTTCTTATGGTTGGCTGCGGTGGCTCTAAGGATCAGAACACGGAAAGTAGTGTAGCCACTGAGACAGAAGGCACACAGGTAGAAGTAAAAGATTCTGAAGTTGCTTCCCAGGAAACACAGCAGCCAGAAAATCATGAAGGCATGGCAAAAAGTCTTCTGACCGGTGAATGGATCTCTGCAGACCTGGCTGGAAAACGTCCGATCGCTATGATGACTGAGAATACAAAAGTAACTCTGCCACAGTATGGAATTTCCAATGCAGATATCATCTATGAATGTCCGGTAGAGGGTGGAATTACCCGTTTACTGGCTTGTTATCAGGATTACAGCAATATGGATGTGATCGGAAATGTACGAAGCAGCCGTAACTGCTATATTTATCTGGCAAAAGAGCTCAATGCTATTTATGTTCACGCTGGTGGAAGCAAATATGCATACGAACTGTTAGATGCAGGCATTATCGATCATATTGATGGTATCACTGGAAAAGGTGGTCAGTCCTTCTATAGAGATAACAGCAGACAGGCTCCTCACAACCTGTATACCACCTCTGACAAATTAGCTTCCGGTATTGAAAGCTATGGATTTTCTACAGAACTGGATGCTGCATACGCAGGTGGACATTACAAATTTGCAGAAGATAATGCACCTGTAACTTTAGACAATGGAACAGATGCAGCGGTAGTTTCTTTGTATTATCAGAATCCAAAGCCATGGTTTGAATATAATACAGAGGATGGACTTTATTATCGTTTTGAATTTGGAAGTGCTCAGGTAGATGGTAATAACAATAAACAGCTTGCATTTAAAAACATCATCATTCAGTATCATGATATTTCTGTATTAGATAAGAATGGTTATTTACAGATCGATCAGGTAGGCTCTGGTTCTGGAAAATTCATTACCGCCGGAAAAGCGATTGATATTACTTGGAAGAAGAGTTCTAATGATGATATTACACGTTACTACGATCAGGATGGAAATGAGATCACATTAAATCAGGGAAAAACCTGGGTGGCAGTATGTGACGAGGCAAGTGCCAGCAAGAATGTGATCTACAGTACAAAAGAAGAATTCAATAAATAATCAAAATTGAGGAAAATTTATGGGTAGTACAAAAAAGAAAGGGACGAATTTCCTGGTTCAGGGTTCCATCCTTGCCATGGCGTCCATTATCAGCAGAATCATCGGCTTGATCTACCGTATTCCAATGACAGAGATCATTGGAGATTTAGGAAATGACTATTATGGAACAGCATTTGAGATTTATAACATCATGCTGATCATATCTTCCTATAGTCTTCCTACAGCGGTTTCCAAGCTGGTATCTGCCAGCATAGCGAAGAAAGAAAGAAAAAATGCATATCAGATTTTAAAGGGATCACTGCTTTTTGCTGGAGTAACAGGAACGGTTGCGGCACTGGTGGTTTATTTTGGTGCAGGATTTTTTACGAATCTCCTTAAGACTCCTTACAGTATCTTTGCCCTTAAGGTGTTAGCCCCGGCTTTGATCGTGGTGGCGGTCTTAGGTGTTATCCGAGGATTTTTCCAAGGAATGGGCACCATGATGCCAAGTGCGATCTCTCAGGTATTAGAGCAGATCGTAAACGCGGTAGTCAGCGTGTGGGCAGCTTATGTATTGTTTTCCCGAGGTGCGAAAGTAGGAGCGATCTTAGGAGACAAGGAGCATTATAGCGCGGCCTATGGAGCGGCAGGTGGAACATTAGGAACGAATCTTGGTTCTGTAGTAGCGTTACTTTTCGTACTCTTTGTTTTTGCTATTTATATGACGGTCTTCAAACGTCAGATGAAGAGGGAGAAAAAAGTAAAAGTATCGCCATTCCACTATACTTTAAAGATTTTGATCGCAACTATCATTCCAATTCTTTTAAGTACGACCATTTATAATATCAGTGGAATCATTGATCAGGCAGTATTTAAAAATATTGCTTCTTTACAGGGATACACCCAGGATGAGATTGGAATCTGGTGGGGGGTATACTCTGGTAAATATAAGACATTGATCAATGTGCCGATCTCTATTGCTTCTGCTTTGGCGGCATCTAGCGTACCAGCTTTGACAGCTTCCTTTGCAGAAAACAATATGGAAAGTGTACGGGCACAGATCAATACAGCTATGCGGTTTATCATGGTCATTGCAATGCCTTGTACCGTAGGACTGGCAGTTTTAGCAACTCCGATCTTTACGATCCTTTTCCCAAGTACAGTAAGTACGGTAGGATTAGTAAATACCATGATGATGATTGGAGCTGTTGCGGTGGTATTTTATTCTATTTCCACCTTGTCAAATGGCTTGTTACAGGGAATCAATCAGCTTAAAGCACCGCTGATCCATGCGGCGATCTCATTGGTGGCTCATGTGGTATTATTGGTCATTTTGATGATGTTCTTTAGACTGAATATTTATGCAGTAGTCATTGCCAATGCATTTTTTGCATTCATGGTATGTGTGCTGAATGCTTTATCCTTAAGAAAATACAGTGGATACAAGCAGGAAGTTGTGCGCACATTTTTAATTCCAGCTCTTTGCTCCGGGATTATGGGCGTTGTGACTTTACTGGTATATAAAGGGCTGTATGCGGTATCTAAGAGCATGATCGTTGCCCTGGCTGTGGCAGTTGTTGTGGCAGTCATTGTATATGCTGTATCCCTTTTATTATTAAAGGGATTAACAGAAGAAGAATTGCAGAAATTCCCAAAAGGAAATCTGATCATTCGCGTCGCGAAGAAATTACACCTATTGTAAAAATATTGCGTTTTATAAGTATTACGCAATTCTCATGAATAATTTTCCAAAAAATGCAGATACTTTGTTCGAGGTGATAATATGAAACGTCGGACAGGGATCTGCATTTTAATTTGTATCTTAGTGATCATTTTTTCGGGGGGACTCTATGCTTGGTTTTCGTCTCAAAAGAAACCCATAGAAGTACAGCCTACAGAAGAGGAAAATTTAGAACTTGCGCTGGAAAGTGCCATGAGTCAGGAATTTTATGCGTATATCGTTTTTGACAGAGATGGTAGTCTAAGCGTTTATTACGGCGATAACGAAACTTTATATATGGAAACGGGCATTATTACCAGTACTTTGCCGGAGGAAATTCAAAGCCAGGCGAAGGAGGGGATTCGTTTCCAGACTTTAGAAGAACTCTTTGATTTTTTAGAGAGTTATTCGAGTTGAATCTTGTTTTTCTTTGTGCTAATATGTACTATGTATGCGTTATTTTGTATAGCAAAAAACGCAGAAAAGTATAGTATCAATAAGAGATCAGGAGCAATATGGCGAAGAAGAACAGTAATATCTGGGATGTGATCGTGATTGGAGCAGGAGCTTCCGGATTAATGGCGGCGGTAACTGCTGCAAGAGCAGGTCACAAGGTATTGATCATAGAACAGAAAAATGATATCGGTAAAAAAATCCTTGCCACCGGCAATGGAAAATGCAATTTTACCAATGAGAAGATGGAAAGATCCTGTTTTCATGGAGATAAGGATCTGATCGAATTGGTTTTTTCTCGGTTCACAAGGGATGATTGCCTTACTTTTTTTCATGAGATCGGGATATATCCTAAGGAACGGAATGGATATTATTATCCAAATTCTGAAACTGCTGTCTCTGTGGTAGAGGCTTTCCGACAGGAATTAAAAAGATCAAATATTACTGTTTTGACTGAGACTTCTGTGGAAGAGGTTCTCCCAAAATATGCTGGATTTGATGTAAGGACACAGGATAAGACCTTAAGTTGCCGTAAATTGATCATAGCAGTAGGACTTTTGGCTTCTCCAAAGTTGGGAAGCGATGGCAGTCTCATGAATGAGATCAAAGAATTAGGACATGGCTTTACTCCAGTGGTTCCGGCACTTTGTGGATTTTATGGAAAAGGACTGGATTTTAAGAAGGTTCAGGGAGTTCGCGTAAAAGCCGCTGTGGCTTTAGAGATAGATGGAAAGATCCAAGATAAAGATCAGGGAGAAGTTCAATTGACAGATTATGGAATCTCTGGAATTCCGGTCTTCCAGATCAGTAGAATGGCGTCCATGGGGCTTTATCAGAAGAAAGCGCCTGTGGTACATATGAATTTTCTGCCGGATCTAACAGGAGAAGAATTCGTAAGAGAAATAGAGTTTCGGAAAGCTCGTTTTCTGGAAACGGAGCCTGTTTCTATGTTGTTTAATGGGTTGCTTCCAGCAAAACTCCTGGATGCGTTGTTCTTAGAAGAAAGGCTTGACAAAAACATTTCACTTTCTGATCTGACAGATGCACAATGCAGGAACCTATGTCGGATAATTCAGGATTGCCCAGTGACTTTAACGAAATCCAGAGGTTTTGATTTTGCTCAAGTTTGTGCCGGAGGAATCCGAACAGAAGATATTGATACAGATACCTTAGAGTCCAAACTCGTAAAAGGGCTTTATTTTACAGGAGAGTTATTAGATGTGGATGGAATCTGTGGGGGTTACAATCTCCAATGGGCATGGACATCCGGGTACGTGGCTGGAAAATCTGCCTCAGACACATCGAAATTTTGAAAAATACGGTGAAAACCGCATAACTTAGAGGGAAAAATGATACAGATCAATCAGTTGAAACTTCATATAGATCATACAAAAACAGATTTAGAGAAAAAGATCAGAAAAATCCTTCAATTAAAGCAGGAGGATCAGTTTTCTTATGAGATCCTAAAGTGTTCTATTGATGCCCGAAAGAAACCGGATATTTTTTATGTATATTCTCTTGGAGTAAAAACGGCCAAAGAATCACAGATCTTAAAGAAAATACATAATCCATCGGTCATGATCTATAAAGAAAAACATTATCATCTGCCGGATATGGGAGAAAAATCTTTGACAAATCCTCCTGTGATCGTAGGAGCAGGACCGGCAGGGCTTTTCTGTGCTTATTTACTGACGAAAGCTGGTTATGCACCTATTGTAATAGAACGGGGAAAACCGGTAGAAGAGCGTCAGAAAGACGTAGAAAAATTCTGGGAGACAGGTGTATTGGATCCAACCTCCAATGTGCAGTTTGGTGAAGGTGGTGCCGGAACTTTTTCAGATGGAAAGTTAAATACCGTAGTAAAAGATCCTTCTGGAAGGAATCAGTTTGTGTTACAGACTTTTGTGGAATTTGGTGCACCGGAGCACATTTTATATGAGAATAAACCTCATATTGGAACGGATATTTTATCTAAAGTCATTTCTAATATAAGGAATTATTTGATAGAAAAAGGAGCAAAGTTCTATTTTGAGACGAAAGCTACAGATTTTATCCTGACAGGAAACAAAGTTTCCCAGGTGTTGACAGATAAACAGAATTTTGAATCTCAGGCTGTGGTACTGGCGTTAGGTCATAGTGCCAGAGATACCTTTGAGGTGTTAAAAAAACATGAGATTCCTATGGAAGCAAAGAATTTTGCAGTGGGATTTCGTGTGGAACATCCTCAGTCCATGATCAACGAATATATGTATGGAAAAGCAGGGGAGAATCTTCCGGCTTCTCCTTACAAAGTTACTTCTAACTTCCCAAATGGAAGAGGCGTATACTCTTTTTGTATGTGTCCGGGAGGCTATGTAGTCAATTCTTCTTCGGAAGAAGGGGGACTTGTGGTAAACGGCATGAGTTATTCCGGAAGAAATGGTGCCAATGCGAACAGTGCCATTATCGTTTCTGTCACCGAGAAGGATTTTGGAAGCTCCGATGCCTTAGCCGGAATGTACTACCAGAGAAAGCTAGAGCAGGAGAATTTCTTGCGTGGAAATGGAAAGATCCCTCAGCAGCTGTTGGGAGATTACAGAGAAAACAGGCTTACCAAAGAGTATGGAAGCTTTTCCAGTCAGACAAAAGGACAGACAGTATTTGCAGATCTAAGGGGACTGATGTCTGAAGATATGGAAACATCATTTTTAGCAGGAATGGAACATTTTGATAAAATTATACCGGGATTTAATAAATGTGACGCTATTTTATCCGGAATGGAGACTAGGACTTCTTCCCCGGTACGGATCATAAGAGATGAGAATTTAGAAAGTTCTGTGGAAGGCATTTATCCATGTGGAGAAGGTGCCGGATATGCAGGAGGAATCATGTCTGCGGCTATGGATGGTCTTAAGAGCGCAGAAGCTATCATCAAAAAATACAGACCAAGTTATTAGAAGAGAGGTTAAAACCAGTGCAGGAATTAACACCAATGATGCAGCATTATATGGATACCAAAAAGGAATACCCGGATTGTATCCTTTTTTATCGGCTGGGTGATTTTTATGAAATGTTCTTTGAAGACGCTAAGATCGTCTCCAAAGAGTTAGAGATAACATTAACAGGAAAAAGCTGCGGTCTGGAAGAGAGAGCCCCAATGTGTGGCGTTCCTTTCCATTCAGTAGACGGATATTTGAACCGGTTGGTGGCAAAAGGATATAAAGTTGCCATCTGTGAGCAGGTAGAAGATCCAAAGACTGCCAAAGGCATGGTAAAACGTGAGGTTGTCCGAATCGTAACGCCAGGAACTAATATTGATATGGCTTCCTTAGATGAGACAAAGAATAACTATATCATGTGCGTAGTTTATATGGGAGACAAGTATGGAATTTCTATTTCCGATGTAACCACCGGTGATTTCTTTGTGACAGAAGTGGACTCCGAACGAAAATTATTAGATGAGATGAACCGTTTTTCACCGTCAGAGATCGTATGTAACGAAGCTTTTTACATGAGCGGCGTCGATATTGATGATATGAAAGAACGTCTTTCCATTGCTGTTTCTGCGCTGGATTCCTGGTATTTTGGAGATGAACTGGCAAAAGAGACTCTGCTTTCTCATTTTCATGTACATACCTTACTGGCCATCGGTTTGGAGGACTATGACTGCGGCGTGATCTCTTCCGGTGCACTTTTAAAATATCTCTATGAGACCCAGAAGAACAGCCTTTCCAATATCTTAGAGATCCATCCATATTCCATTGGAAAATACATGATGATCGATTCTTCTTCCAGACGAAATTTAGAGGTGGTGGAGACTCTTCGTGAAAAACAGAAGCGTGGTTCTTTACTTTGGGTTTTAGATAAGACCAAGACAGCCATGGGAGCCAGATACCTGCGTTCCTGCGTGGAACAGCCTTTGATCGATAAGCCTGAGATCTTGAAACGGCAGGATTTTATAGAAGCTTTAAATAATCAGGCGATCACAAGAGAAGAACTGCGAGAATATTTAAATCCAATCTACGATCTGGAACGTCTGATCACCAGAATTACCTATCAGACTGCCAATCCAAGGGATATGATCGCTTTTAAGAACTCTCTGCAGATGCTTCCACCAATCCATACTCTGATCCAGGATGTGGAAGGAGACATGGCAAAGGAGATCTTAGAGGATTTTGACTGCTTAGAAGATCTATATGAATTATTGGACAAGTCCATTTCAGAGGAACCGCCGATCTCTGTTAGAGATGGAGATATTTTAAAAGATGGATTCCATGAAGAAGTAGACCGTCTGCGTACAGCCAAGACCGAAGGAAAGAGCTGGTTAGCAGAACTGGAAGAAAAAGAGCGGGAAAAGACTGGGATCAAGAATCTCCGTATCAAATATAATAAAGTCTTCGGTTATTATCTGGAAGTGACCAATTCCTTTAAGAATCTGGTGCCGGATTACTATGTAAGAAAACAGACTCTGACTAATGCGGAGCGTTACATCACACCAGAATTAAAAGAACTGGAAGATACTATTTTAGGAGCAGAAGACAGACTTGTATCCTTAGAATATGAATTATTCCGCCAGATCCGGGATCAGATCTCCGATAATGTATCTCGGATCCAGAAAACTGCCAAAGCTATTGCAAGATTGGATGCCTTTGTATCTTTAGCAGTGGTGGCAGAGCAGAATAATTACTGCCGTCCGAAAATTAACGAAAATGGTATCATTGATATCAAGAACGGAAGACATCCAGTAGTAGAAAAGATGATAAAAAATGATCTTTTCATTGATAACGACACCTATCTGGATAACCAGAACAATCGAATTGCCATTATCACCGGACCAAATATGGCAGGAAAATCTACCTATATGCGTCAGAGTGCTTTGATCGTGCTGATGGCTCAGATTGGAAGTTTCGTTCCGGCAGCTTCTGCCAATATCGGCATTGTAGACCGGATCTTTACCCGAGTAGGAGCATCCGATGACTTAGCTTCCGGGCAGAGTACCTTTATGGTGGAAATGAACGAAGTTGCCAATATCTTACGAAATGCCACTAGCAATTCCCTTTTGATCTTAGATGAGATCGGAAGAGGAACCAGTACCTTTGACGGCTTAAGTATTGCCTGGTCTGTAGTAGAACACATCAGCAATCCAAAGCTCTTAGGGGCAAAGACTTTATTTGCCACCCATTACCATGAACTGACAGAGTTGGAAGGCAAGTTAAATAACGTTCATAACTACTGTGTTGCAGTAAAAGAAAAAGGTGACGATATTGTTTTCCTTCGTAAGATCGTAAATGGCGGAGCGGATAAGAGTTACGGAATCCAGGTGGCAAAACTGGCAGGACTGCCGGATTCTGTCATTGATCGGGCAAAAGACATCTTAAATGAACTGCTTGCGAACGATATTTCAGAAATTGCTAAGAGTATTACGGTTGAGACCGGCACTAAGAAGAAAAAACAGCATTTAGATGAGGTAGATCTGACTCAGATGTCCTTATTTGACACTGTAAAAGATGATGATATTATAGAAGAGCTTCGCAATGTGGATATTGGAAATCTGACTCCACTGGAAGCTTTGAACAAGCTTTATGAATTACAGAACAAAGTAAAGAACCGCTGGTAAAAGGAGGTTATTATGGCGCGTATTGCCCTGCTTTCTCAGGAGACCATAGATAAGATCGCAGCTGGTGAAGTAATTGAACGTCCCAGCTCTGTTGTAAAAGAATTAGTTGAAAATGCCATAGACGCAGGGGCTTCTGCCATTACGGTAGAGATCAAAGAAGGAGGCATTTCTTTTATCCGGATCACGGATAATGGAAGCGGCATTGAAAGTAGCCAGGTGCCTCTGGCATTTCTGCGCCATTCCACCAGTAAGATCCAGTCCGTAGAAGACTTATTTGGGATAAAATCCTTAGGATTCCGTGGAGAGGCGTTATCCAGTATTGCGGCCATCGCCAGAGTAGAACTGATCACGAAAACTTACGACCAGCTTACAGGGGTTCGCTATGTCATTGAAGGATCCAAGGAAATCTCACAGGAAGAAGTAGGGGCTCCAGATGGCACCACTTTTTTGGTCAAGGACTTATTTTACAATACGCCTGCCAGAAGAAAATTCCTAAAAACCCCTCAGACCGAAGGAAATTATGTTCACGATCTGGTAGAAAAACTGGCTTTATCCCACCCGGATATTTCCTTTAAATTCATTCAGAATAACCAGACTAAGCTTCATACTTCCGGAAATGGCAACCGAAAAGACTTGATCTATCATGTATTCGGAAGAGATATTACTTCCTCAGTCTTAGAAGTAGATCATAAAGGGGAGTATTTTGAGGTGAAGGGTTTCATTGGAAAACCTGTCATCACCCGCGGAAACCGTAATTACGAGAATTATTTCATCAATGGCAGATACATTAAATCCAATATGATCTCAAAAGCCATTGAAGATGCATACAAACCATATATCATGCAGCATCAGTACCCGTTTTGTGTGTTGTATTTCACTTTTTCCGGGGAATTGTTAGATGTAAATGTCCATCCTACTAAGATGGAACTTCGGTTTGAGCACAACATGGAGATCTATAAGGAACTGTCCCAGATCCTGTATGATATCTTATCAGGGAAAGAACTGATCCCAGAGGTTCCTGTAGAAGAAACAAAAGAAAAGAAACCGGCTGTTACTTACAAAGAATCCATTCCGGAGCCTTTTGAGAAACGTCGTTTGAATGATATCAGAAAAGCCGTAGGAAAAGACAGCCCTTACGAGCGAAAATACCCGGAAAGACAGCGGGAAGTCTGGGGACAGAGTAAGGTTGCAGAGCGGGTCACAGGCTTGGAACATACCAAGGCGCAGCCTGCAAGCGTGCCTGAGAAGTCTCTTTTTGAAAGCACTGCACCAAACCATGTGAAGCAGGCGACCTCGCCAAGCCAGGAGCCAGCACCAGCAAGCATGGGGGCGACCATCAATCATGACAGGACTGCACCAAGCCGCCAACCAGCACCGACTTTAGAGACGTCCGCAGGAACACCCGAGCAGGCGACCGCACCAAGCCAGGAGTCAGCACCAGTACCAAGTCAGGCGACTGCACCTGTACCCAGTCAGGAGCCGGCAGACACCACCTACGAGGAAATGACCTTATCTGATATTAGCGAAGAATTTTTATCTAAGACCGCCCGGGAGAAGCACAAGATCATCGGACAGCTCTTTGATACTTATTGGCTGGTGCAGTTTGAGGATAAATTATATATTATCGACCAGCATGCTGCTCACGAGAAAGTTCTCTACGAGCGCACCATGGCAAGGCTTCGGGAGAAGGAGTATACCTCTCAGGCCATCAGCCCGCCAATTATGTTAAGTTTGGATGTAAAAGAAGTAGAAATGCTGGAAAAATATCGGACAGAAATAGAAAAATTAGGATATGAGATCGAACACTTCGGTGGTCGGGAATACACTATCTGTGGAGTACCGGACAATCTGTTCCACATGGACATGAAAGACTTGTTTATTGAAATGTTGGATGATTTTTCCAATCTGTCTGGCAGACAGACTCCGGAACTGATCTTAGAGAAAGTAGCCTCCATGTCCTGTAAAGCCGCCGTAAAAGGAAATACGAAGCTTAGTATGCCGGAGATCGAAGCTTTGATCGAGGAGCTTCTGACTCTGGTAAATCCATATAACTGTCCTCATGGAAGACCAACTATCATTTCCATGACAAAATATGAAATTGAAAAGAAATTTAAGAGGATCGTATCATGACAAAACAGCCACTGGTAATTTTATCCGGACCAACTGCCGTGGGAAAGACAGCGCTTTCGATTGAACTGGCAAAAGCAATCAATGGGGCGATCATATCGGCAGATTCCATGCAGGTCTATAAAGGCATGGATATTGGATCTGCCAAGATCATGCCGGAAGAAATGGAAGGAATTCCCCATTACCTCATTGATGTGTTAGAACCGGAAGAAGAATTTAATATTGTACGTTTTCAGGAAATGGCAAAAGAAGCCATGAAAGAGATCTATGCAAAAGGACAGATCCCTATCATTGCAGGAGGTACGGGATTTTACATCCAGTCTCTTTTGTATGATATTGATTTTTCCAATCAGGACACCAACGATTCCTATCGGAAGCAGTTGGAAGAATTTGCAAAAGTACATGGTGCAGAGGCGCTTCATGAACAGTTACGAGAGATCGATCCCGTATCCTATGAGACCATTCATGCCAATAATATAAAAAGAGTCATTCGGGCACTGGAATTTTATCATTTAAGCGGAGAACCGATCTCGGCTCATAATGAAAAAGAAAGACAAAAAAGTTCTCCATATAATTTTGCGTATTTTGTCTTAAATGATGATAGACAGACCATTTATGATAAGATTGATGCCCGGGTAGATATCATGGTAAAAAATGGGCTTTTAGAAGAAGTAAAAGCCTTGAAAGCTAAAGGATATCATAAGAAAATGGTTTCCATGCAGGGACTTGGATATAAAGAGATCTTAAGCTATCTGGATGGAGAATGTACTTTAGAAGAAGCCATATATACGATTAAGATTGAAACAAGACATTTTGCAAAACGTCAGCTGACTTGGTTCCGTCGGGAAAAAGACTGTATCTGGATGGATAAATCCGAGTATGATCACGATGAAAAAGCCATGTTGGCAGATATGTGTAAAATTTTAACAGATAAACAAATTCTAGGATAAAAACAGGAGAAATTATGAATACTTTATTAGAAGAGACTTATGAAAAACTGGGAATCAGTAAAGAAGTATATGAATTCGGTCAGAAGATCGAAGAAGAATTAAAGCCAAGATTTGAAGAGATTGACGCCCGAGCAGAAATGAATCAGATGAAAGTTATTTCCGCTATGCAGAAAAATCGGGTAAGTGCAGAATGTTTCCAGATGTCCAGCGGATATGGATATAACGATCTGGGAAGAGATACTTTGGAAAAAGTATACGCGGATTGTTTTAAAGGGGAAGATGCTCTGGTAAGACCACAGATCACTTGTGGAACCCACGCATTAGCTTTAGCACTTATGTCTAATCTTAGACCGGGAGATGAGTTATTATCCCCTGTTGGGAAACCGTATGATACCTTAGAGGAAGTGATCGGAATCCGCCCATCTAAGGGATCTTTAGCGGAATATGGAGTAACTTATGCTCAGGTAGATCTGCTAGAAGATGGGGGATTTGACTTTGAAGGCATCAAAAATGCCATTAACGAAAGAACAAAGCTAGTTACTATCCAGCGGTCTAAAGGATATGCCACAAGACCAACCTTGTCTGTAGATCGGATCGGGGAGTTGATCGCATTTATCAAGAATATTAAGCCGGATGTGATCTGCATGGTAGATAACTGCTACGGTGAATTCGTAGAAGAAAAAGAGCCATTAGAAGTGGGAGCAGATATGATCGTAGGGTCATTGATCAAGAACCCGGGAGGTGGTCTTGCTCCGATCGGCGGTTATATCGTTGGAAAGAAAGAATGTGTAGAAAATGCTGCTTATCGACTGACTTCTCCAGGACTTGGAAAAGAAGTCGGAGCGTCCTTAGGAGTCATTCAATCCTTCTATCAGGGATTGTTCTTAGCACCAACTGTAGTAAGCGGAGCTTTAAAAGGAGCAATCTTTGCAGCAAATATCTATGAGAAGCTGGGATTTGCAGTAGTTCCGAATGGAACAGAGAGTCGTCATGACATCATTCAGGCAGTAACCTTCAATGATCCAGAGAAAATGATCGCTTTCTGTGAAGGAATTCAGGCTGCGGCTCCGGTAGACAGCTATGTAACACCGGAACCATGGGCAATGCCAGGATATGATAGTGACGTTATCATGGCGGCAGGAGCCTTTGTACAGGGATCTTCCATTGAACTTTCTGCCGATGGTCCGGTAAAGCCACCATATGCCGTATATTTCCAGGGTGGTCTGACTTGGTATCATGCAAAACTTGGAATTCTCATGTCTTTACAAAAACTTTATGAACGCAACCTTGTTAAGATAGACCCAGTGTGCTAAAATGATAAGATAGATTAAAAGTGATTGCCGCAGTCCGGGAGAGTAGAAAGGATGTTATGACAAATCACTTAAACATTTTAAACCTGCCGGAATCAGAACGGCCTTACGAGAAATTCCTGACAAGGGGAGAAGAAGCTTTATCAGACGCAGAGCTTTTATCCATTATCTTGAAGACAGGGACTTCTCAAATGACAGCCACTGAAGTGGCAACAGAACTTCTTAGAAAAAAACAGAACAACTTATTAAATCTGTATGATTATTCCTATGAGGAACTTTTGGAGTTTCCGGGAATTGGCAAGGTCAAGGCAATCCAGCTAAAAGCTGTGGCTGAATTATCCAAGAGGATTGCAAGGACCAGCCGTTTCCAGCATATCCATATGAAGAATCCTGCTTCCATTGCAGATTTTTATATGGAACAGATGCGCCACCATAAGAAGGAAGCACTGATCGCTGCATTTTTTGATGCAAAGTGCAATTTTTTAGGCGATGCAGTCATTTCCGTAGGAAGTACGGGATATGCTTATGTATCCCCTAAGGATATATTTCGAAAAGCACTGCAACAGAACGCCAGCCAGATCGTGATCCTGCATAATCACCCTTCGGGAGATCCAACTCCCAGTATGGAAGATGTAGAGGTTACGGAGCGGTTAAGATGTGGTGCAGAACTCTTAGGGCTTACATTGGCGGATCATATCATCATAGGAGATAATCAATTCTACAGTTTTTATGACAACCAGTTGATGTAACGTAGGAAAAGGGAGAAAGAGATGAACAATAATGTTTATGGTATTGACCTTGGAACCTGTAATTTTAAGGTGTTTTGCAAGTCCAATGGAAAAATACTGAAAGAGAAGAACACAATCGCAATTATCAACAAGAACGAGATCTATGCTTATGGAGATGATGCATATGCCATGTATGAGAAGGCACCGGAAGCTATTCAGGTAGTTTTTCCGGTAGTATGTGGTGTGATCGCTGATTTTAATTTCCTTCAGCAGATGATCTATGACTATCTTGAGAATAAATTAAAGGGCAAAGTCAAAGGAGCAGAGTTCATTGTAGCTGTGCCTACAGATATTACGGATGTAGAGAAACGTGCCTTTTTTGAATTATTCTATAAGAGCAAATTTAAACCAAAGAACGTGCTTCTTTGCGAGAAACCAATTGCGGATGCAGTAGGACTGGGATTGGATGTTAACCAGCCAACCGGTATCATGGTAGTGAACATGGGAGCAGATATCACTGAGATCTCCGTTATCTCTTTAGGGGGTCTGGTATTAAGTGATCTGCTTCATTTTGGTGGAAATCGTCTGGATGAATCCATCATCAGTCATTTGCGTAAGGAATATAATCTGATCATCGGTCAGAAAACTGCAAAAGCGATGAAAGAGAACTTAGGATCAGGTCTTCCAGGAAGAACTGAGACTATGGTGGTTGTTGGAAGAGATGTGGTAAGTGGACTTCCAGTGGAGAAAGAAATCTCTGCAGATGTGGTCTATGAAGCAACCAGAGCGAATATGGAATCCATTTGTACCTCTATTAAGATGATCTTAGAGAAAACTCCACCAGAGTTGGCAAAAGATATCATTCATTCCGGTATTTACATTACCGGTGGTGGATCTCAGATCGACAATCTGGATAAATTATTTGAGGAAATTACCAATATTAAGGTTAATTCCTGTGATAAACCGGAAGAAAGCGCTGTCCGGGGTCTGGTAAAAATTGTCTCAGATCCCAAATATAAACGTCTTCCTTTCAGCATGAAAAATAGTATTCTTAAATAGAGATGTTTATTAGATCGAGGTTTAAATGAAAAGTTTTCATAAAAAAAAGAAACATATTTCGACAAAATACTGGTTGTTGATCTTTACCGGTATTTTTGTGATCTCCATTATGCTTAGTATGACTCTAAGCTTATCTGGGGGACCTTTGAATGCCATAGCAGGTTATGTATTAGTGCCTATGCAGAAAGGCATCAACGATGCAGGAAAGTGGATCTCTTCTAAAGCCAATGAATTTAAGACTTTAAGTGAAGTGTTAGAAGAGAACCAGAAGCTGCAGGAACAGGTAGATGAACTTACGGTAGAACTTAATACCACGAAGCTGGAAGCTTATGAATTAGATAACTTAAGAGAACTTTTGGAATTAGATGCAAAATATCCAAGCTATGAGAAAGTTGCAGCCTGCGTGATCGCAGGAGACAGCAGTAACTGGTTTGACAGCTTTACCATTGATAAAGGCAGTAAAGATGGAATCGAAGTAGGCATGAATGTCATTGCAGGCAGCGGTCTTGTAGGGATCATCACAGACGTTGGATCAACTTATTCCAAAGTTCGGAGTATTGTCAGTGATTCCAGCAATGTCAGTGCCATGGTCACCACTACTGGGGATAATTTCAATGTCAGCGGCAATTTAAAGACTATGAATGAAAGCCAGGTCATTACTTTTTCTGAATTAAGAGATAAAGATGATGAGGTTACCATCGGAACTCCGATCGTAACTTCCTACGTTTCGGATCAATATCAACAGGGAATTTTGATCGGTTATATTTCTTCTATCGAGACAAATTCCAATAACCTGACAAAATCCGGCACGATCACACCAGTGGTTGACTTTGAACATTTACAGGAAGTTTTAGTCATTCTTCAGAAGAAGGAGACAGGAGCAGAGTTAGACCAGCCAAAGGATACGGAAAGCTCTGACACAGAAACCTCTGGAACAGAATCATCTGAAGTGAGTACCGAGGAAAGCAGCGAAGAGGCTAGCCAGGATGATTCAGTCACACAACAGGATACAGCAGGACAGGAGTAGATGAAATCATGCGAAGAAAGATAACACTTATTCTCATAATCATCATATGTTATTTGCTGCAATCTACCGTTTTTCAGGCATTTGATTTTGCAGGTATAACTCCGAATCTGATGATCATTATCGTTTCCTCTGTAGGTTTTATGTGGGGAAGAAAAGAAGGAATGTTTGTTGGCATAATTTGCGGACTTCTTATAGACATTTTTTGCGGTTTTTATTTAGGAGTCTATGCTTTACTATACATGTACATCGGATATATCAACGGTTTCTTCCAGAAACGTTTTTATCCGGATGATATTAAACTTCCGATGCTTTTGATCAGTGCCAGTGATATTGTTTGTAACTTGGTGATCTATCTGATCATGTTCCTGTTAAGAGGAAGGTTTGATTTTCTCTATTACCTGAAAGCAATCATTATTCCGGAATTTATCTATACCATGGTAATTTCTATTTTCCTTTATTATGTATTGCTTAAGATCTGTCAGGGAGTAGAGGTTCACGAAAAAAGGAGAGCGAAGAAATTTGATTTATGATTTTAAAGAAGCATTAAAGAAATTTTTTAAGTCCAGACTGTTTGTGCTTGGGGCAGTGATGCTTCTTATGTTTTCAACTGTGCTGATCCGTGTATTTTCTCTGCAGATCGTAAACGGTGCATCCTATCAGGAGAATTTTGAGATGAAGATTCAAAAGACCCTGACCATTGATGCGTCTAGAGGAAATATTTACGATTGCAATGGAAAATTATTAGCATATAATGAGTTAGCCTATTCGATAGAGATCAGTGATAATGGTACTTATAGCACTACAAAAGAACGTAACTATGCGTTAAATGAAGAGATCGCTCAGATTTCTAAGGTGCTTCATAAAAACGAAGAATCTTTATATAATACGTTTAAGGTCGATTATCTGCCGGAAGATGGTACATATGAGTTTAATGTAAGTGGTACCAAGTTAAAACGATTTTTAGCAGATGTTTTTGGAAAAACTTCTTACGAAGATCTGGGATATAATAAAGAATTCATGTTTGACGAAGCTAATGCTACCGCAGAGCAGGTCATCGAATATCTAAGAAAGTCTACTAATGGTTTTATGGTCAGCGATGACTATGATGATCAGACTGGTTATGACATTGTAGTAGTTCGATATGCCATGTTGGCAAACCGTTATACAAAATATAAGACCACTACGATAGCTGAGAATGTTTCAGATGCCACTGTGGCTTATATTAATGAACATTCCAATGAACTTACAGGAGTTTCCATCAAAGAAGATACCATTCGTAAGTATAATGACAGTGAATACTTTGCATCGATCATTGGTTACACAGGTAAGATCTCTGATACGGAGTATGAAGAACTTTCTGCTCAAGATAAAAGTTATACAGAAAATGATACCATTGGAAAAGCAGGTCTCGAACAGTATTATGAGAGCTATCTGCGTGGTACCAATGGAGAACAGGAAGTTTATGTTAATAACGTAGGTAAGATCTCTGAGATTATCAGTACTACGGACTCTGTGGCAGGACATGATCTTTATTTAAGTATTGATGCGGATCTGCAGAAATCCACCTATCTGCTTTTGGAACAGGAAATTGCAGGAATTGTATATACAAACATAAAATCTGGCAATATTCCAATTCAGGATGTGTATTTTGCATTGATCAATAATAATGTTATTGACATTGAACATTTTACAGAGGAAGATGCAACTGAGACTGAGAAGAAGATCTATCAGGAATTTTCTATAGCCTTAAGTCAGTCGAGCGGGCAGATCAAGAATCAGCTTACGACAGACAATCCTCTGGCAAATAATGATATGTCAGAAGAATTACTGGATTATTTTACAAGGATACTTTCTATCCTAAAAGAAAATAGTGTTCTGTTATCGGACAAGATCAATACGGATGATCAGGTTTATAAGAACTGGAGAGACGGAACTGTAAGTCCGGCAGACTATTTTAAGTATTGCATTTCTAATCAGTGGATCGATATTACGCAACTGGATGTAGAAGAAAAATATGCAGATACAACAGAAGTTTATGATGCATTATGTGATTATATTCAGTTAGAGATCCAGGATGATAAGAAATTTGCAAAAGAAGTATACAAATATATGGTAGCAGACGGCAGGATTTCAGGCAAAGATCTTTGTTGTATTCTGTTTGAGCAAGGCGTCCTTGATTATGATGAAAATGTTTATGATCAGATCAAAAGCGGAAGTCTGACTCCATATAATTTCTTGTTGGACAAGATCAATACCTTAGAGATCACTCCGGCTCAGCTTGCCCTTGATCCTTGTACAGGATCCTGTATTATCACAGATGTAGATACAGGTGAGATCAAAGCATTAGTAAGTTATCCGGGTTATGATAATAATAAGCTGGCAAACGGCGTTGATGCCGAATATTTCCAGAGTTTGAACGAGGATATCTCGAATCCTCAGTATAACTATGCAACTCAGGAGAAGACAGCTCCTGGTTCTACTTTTAAGATGGTCACCAGTACAGCTGGTATGGCAGAAAATATCATTACTACCAGTTCTGAGATTCAGTGTACGGGTCAGTTCCATGATATCAGTAACCAGCCAAAGTGTTGGATCTATCCGGGAACTCACGGACTTATTAATGTTTCAGAAGCCCTTCGAGATTCCTGTAACGTATTCTATTACACAGTGGGATATCGGTTAAGTACCAGAAGAGGCGGAGTCTATAATGACACCCTTGGTATTTCTTATATTCAGAAATACGCTTCACTTTTTGGTCTGGATCAAAAGACCGGCCTGGAAATTCAGGAAAATACTCCTGAGATCGCAGACGAATATCCGGTCATGGCTGCTATCGGACAGAGTAATCACAACTTTACGACCGCGTCATTATCCCGTTATGTAACAGCAGTTACATCCGGTAAATTATATAATTACCAGTTAATGAATAAGATCGTAGATCCAAACGGTGAAGTAGTAGCAAGTTACACACCGGAATATGAGGATATTTCCAGTGTTCTTACTTCGGAGCAGTGGGATGCGATCCACCGGGGAATGAGAATGGTGGGCGAAGATCTGGATTCTTTTGAAGGATTCACGATTGCAGTTGCCGGTAAGACCGGTACAGCACAGCAGGTAGAGACTCGTCCAAACCATGCGTTGTTTGTAGGATATGCTCCATATGAACAGCCAGAGATCAGTATTGCAGTCCGTATTGCTTATGGATATACTTCTCATAATGCGGCTTCTGCAGCAAGAAATATCATGTCCTATTATTTTGGAGAACAGGATTTAGACAGTCTTCTTTCCCTTCATGCGGAAGGTGTTAACGGTTCTTCTTCTAATACGGTCACTGATTAATGTCTTCATTGGCTTTTGCCATTGAAATATATGAATTTTATCTTAATAACAGGAGGTTTTGTTTTCATGGGTGAAGCAATCGTTTTCACTTCAGGAAAAGGCGGTGTTGGCAAGACAACAACAATTGCCAACATCGGAGCAGGACTTTCACAGTTAGATAAAAAAGTCATCATGTTAGATACAGACATGGGACTTCGAAATTTAGATGTTGTTATGGGCTTAGAAGACAGGATTACATACAATCTCCTGGATCTTCTGGATAATAAGTGCAGATTGAATCAGGCCCTGATTCGGGATAAAAGATTTCCAAATCTGTACATGATCCCTGCATCGCTCAGATGTCACAATATTGGTGAATATTCCAAGCAAATGGCGGCATTGATCGAGGTTCTTAAAACAGAATTTGATTTTTGCCTGATTGATTGTCCGGCAGGGATTGATGAAGGCTTTGAATTTGCAGTATCAGCTGCAGACAGAGCCATTGTTGTAACAACTCCTCATATTTCCGCTATTCGGGATGCAGGAAGGGTATTGTATCTTTTAGAGGCATATCCATTTATGAAGAAGGATCTTATCATTAATGAAGTAAATGATAAGATGATCCGAAAACATGAGATGATGTCTCAGAAAGATATTGAAGAAGTGCTAGGAATGAAATCCATTGGAACCATTCCAGTGGACAAGAAGATCATTATCAGCCAGAATATGGGAGTCCCTGTAATTTCCATGAGATGTTCTGCCAGAAGAAATATCTGGCGAATTGTACGGAACATACAGTCTTCCAAACCTCATCCGGTAGACTTAGAGAAGGTCGAAGAACAGGAAGAAGTACCGATCGGTTCTTTTTCAGGAGGAGGAAAACTGCAGTATGAAGTGGAATCATGAGGTTAGTAATTCTGTAGCCAAGCAACGCTTAAAGCTGATGATGGAATCAGAACCGGTGGAATGTTCACCGGAAATGCTGGTTCAGATGAAGAAAGAGATCACGGAGATCGTTTTTAAATATTTCGAGATATCTCCGGAACAGTATGAGATAAAAGTAAGTTTGAGACCCAACCAGAAAAGAGCATAAATATGTTAAAACAATACAAGCTGAGAAATTATCATTTTCAATTAATTGCATATTTGGTGATTTTGACAATAATTGGAATCATGGTAATCGGCAGTGCAGAAAAATCCGTTCAAAGCAAGCAGATTTTGGGATTTGTTGCCGGCCTGGTGATCATGATATTCATATCTGTCATTGATTATTCCGTTATTTTGAAATTCCGCTGGATCCTATATTTGATCCTTATGGTATTTCTTATATGGGTAGAAATAGATGGAAAGACTGTAGGTGGAGCCCAGAGATGGATCGACTTGAAAGTTTTTACCTTTCAGCCTTCGGAACTGGCGAAGATCATCCTGATCTTGTTTTTTGCCGGATATTTTATGAGATTCGAAGAAAAGATCAATGATATCAGAGTCATTGGCGGAGCATTTTTGATTGCAGCGCCTCCACTTTTTATGATCTTGAGCCAGCCGGATACTTCTACGACAATTGTTATTATATTAATTTTTATTGTCCTCTTGTTTATTGCGGGATTAAGTTATAAAATAGTAATGGGTGTTTTGTCAGTATGTCTGCCTGTGGGAATCGTAGGCCTGACATATATCATACAGAACGCAGATGAACTGATTGAGAAGAAGTTTTATCAGGTAAAGCGAATAATGAGCTGGATCGATCCGATCCATTATTCAGATACCGCTTCCCAGCAGCAGAATTCTATTATGGCAATTGGTTCCGGACAGTTATGGGGCAAGGGACTTAATAACTCAGAAGCCACTTCTATGAAGAACAGTAACTTTATCATTGAACCTCAGACAGACTTTATTTTTGCAGTAGTAGGAGAAGAATTAGGGTTTGTTGGATGTTTTGCAGTCATTATTCTTCTGGCTCTTATCGTAATAGAGTGTCTGATGATCGCGCGGAAAGCAAAAGATCTTTCAGGTAAGTTGATCTGCTGTGGAATGGCAGCACTTATTAGTTTCCAGAGCTTCGTTAATATCTGCGTTGCGACTGGATTAATGCCGAATACAGGAATTCCACTTCCTTTTGTCAGTTATGGATTGACCTCCATTATGTCATTGTATATAGGAATGGGGTTTGTATTAAATATAGGACTACAACCGAAAAAATATTTTAAGGGGGACTTTCTATGAATATAGGTCTTGTGGCTCACGATTCAAAAAAGAAATTAATGCAGAATTTTTGTATTGCTTATAGGGGAATTTTATGCAAGAACGAATTATATGCAACCGGAACTACCGGTAGATTGATTGAAGATGTAGCCAATCTTCAGATTCACAAATACTTGGCTGGACATTTAGGTGGAGCTCAGCAGTTAGGAGCCCAGATTGAGCATAATGATATCGACCTTGTGATCTTTTTAAGAGATCCATTAAAACCAAAGTCACATGAGCCGAATGTAAATGATATTGTGAGATTATGTGATGAACATAATATTCCTTTAGCTACAAATCTGGCAACGGCAGAATTGCTGATCAGAGCTTTAGATAGAGGAGATTTAGAGTGGCGTGAAATGTACAAATAACAAATGGATAAAACTGCTATGCACTTGCTGTATAGCAGCTATTTTTCTGACCGGATGCGCAACGGATAAAGCGGAGCTTGGTCATACATATCCGGTTTATGAAACATCTTTATATCAAACAGGAGGTCAGGAACAGGATTTTTCCTTTTCCAAGGATCTTTGTGTTACAGAACCTGTGAATTTTGGGACGGATTCTACCACCTCCCAAGTGGCAGAAGGTGCTGGTGTGTTTAATCTGAGCACGAAAGAAGTCTGTTATAATCAGAATATCTTTTCAAGGTTATATCCAGCCAGTACTACTAAGATCATGACTGCTTATATCATTATTCAATATGGATCATTGAACGATATGGTCACTATAAGCGAAAATGCAGCCAATCAGGCATCTGATTCTTCTGTATGTGGTATTTCTACAGGAGATGTGATCTCCGTAAAGGACTTATTATATGGTTTGATGCTTCGGAGTGGAAATGATGCAGCGGTGGCGTTGGCAGAGTATTATTCAGGCTCTATTGAAGCCTTTGCGGAAGTGATGAATGAAGAAGCCGCCAAGCTTGGTGCTACTGGAACTCATTTTACAAATCCTCATGGACTTCCGGATGAGAACCATTATACAACTGTTTATGATATGTATTTGATCTTCAAAGAGGCGGTCAAATTAGATAATTTTGTTAAGATCATCAATACAACTTCTGTAACAGTAAGCTATACCAACCAAAATGGTGAATTAGTGGAGAAGATCTGGAATAATACGAATCGATATATGACCGGAGAATATGCAACACCGGATGGATTTACCGTGATCGGTGGAAAAACAGGAACCACCAATGCGGCAGGATATTGTCTTGTGTTGTATTCTGAGAATTCTTCTGGGGAGAAGATAGTCAGTATTGTATTTAAAGCGGATGGAAGATCTAATCTTTATATGTTAATGAATCAGATTTTAACAGGATTTGCGAATTAGTGATTGTAATTTCTGTGCATATATACTATAATTAGATTAAACATTTTAGTTTTTTTATGGATTTTTACAATATTTATCTATTGGGAGGAAATGCTATGATCGAAATCATATGTGGAGTAAAAGGAAAAGGTAAAACAAAAGAGCTTTTAGACAAAGTAAATTCTTCCGTTCAGATCGCGAATGGTAATGTAGTATATTTAGATAAAAGCCAGAAGCACATGTATGAATTGAATAACAAAGCCCGTCTCATCAATGTGGCTGATTATCCAATCACTAATGTGGACGAATTTTTAGGATTCATCTGTGGAATCGTTTCACAGGACAATGACTTAGAAGAGATGTATTTAGACAGCTTTTTAACAATTGCAGGTCTGACTGAAGATGCTGATATTACCAAAGCAATTGAGAAGCTTGACGTGATCAGCGAGAAGTATAAAGTTCGTTTTATCCTAAGCATTTCCAAGGATAAAGCAGATCTTCCTGAATGTGCAAAAGCGAAAGTTATTGTTGCATTATAATTACAAATAGGGAAGGTACTTATGAATTTACAAAAGACTGCTCATTCTATGAGCAGTCTTTTTTCTTCCGGATCAGTCGCGGTCGTGAGGACAAGCCAGTCCATAGAATCTAATGAGATAAATACCGGCAAGTCCGACTAATGCATAAATGATACGGCTGAACCAGGACATATTTCCAAAAAGAAATGCTACCAGATCAAAGCTGAAAAATCCGATCAGCCCCCAGTTAATACATCCGATAATTGCTATTGTAAGTAGAGCACAATCTAACCATTTCATCAGGTAAATCCTCCATCATATTTTTTTATTCAGTATGTCCTTTTTTTCTTAAAATATGTAAAGATATTTAATAAAATCTTAAATAATGAAACAGGTTTTTCTTTTTTCATTTTGTTGTAAACAGGGATAAAAAATGATAATATGATATGAGATTCATAAAAGGAGTGAGATTTTGGCAAAGAATGAAAAAGTAATAAAATATCGCCGTCCAAAGAATTTTAATATTGGTGTTATTATTTTTACTATTATAATCATATATGTAATCTTTAATATAATATCTTATTTTTCTTCTTCATCCATTGCAGAATATGAAGTACAGCAGGGAACCATTGCTACGAATTATGTATACAAAGGGTTCGTATTGAGGGATGAGCAAGTACGTTATTCTTCCACAGACGGATATTTGAACTACTATGTGAAGAATGGCGGCAGAGTGGCTTATAACGACATTATCTGTTCTGTGGATCTACAGGGAAATATATCCAGTCAGATCGCAGAAAGCAGTAAGGAAGATATTGCTTTATCTAAGAGTGATCTAAAGGAAATCTCAGAAGAGATCGATGGTTTTTCAACTTCTTATGGTGGAAGTGATTTTTCTAATGTTTATACTTTTAAGAATGACCTTTCTTCCAAATTAACTCAGACATTGAATTCTAATGCTTTAAGTCAATTGAGCAGTCAGGTGACAGAGGCTGTGAATAATAATACATTCATTAAAGTCTGCTCTGAGGCACCGGGAATTGTTGCTTATTATGTAGATGGATATGAAGGAACGACCTGGGAGAATTTTAAATCAGAATATTTAAGTTCGTTGGAATATTCCAAGACTAATTTAGATTCCAGGGATCAGATACAGTCAAATGCCCCTTTGTACAAGCTGATCACAGATGAAGAATGGAGCATTGTTATCGCTATTTCCCCGGAATTAGCAGAAAAATATGCAGAAGACAGCTATATTAAGATCCGATTCTGTAAGGATGACTATATCACTAATGCGGCAATCTCTATCGATAAAAAAGATGGCCAGTATTATATGATCCTTACTTTGAAAAAGGCTATGATCCGGTATTTTAACGAGCGATATCTGGATATTGAGCTGGTGATCAGTGAAGATACAGGACTTAAGATCCCAAATTCTGCTATTACTACGAAAGAGTTCTTTGCAGTGCCAAAAGAATATTTTACCAGCGGATCAGATAGTTCTGATAGAGGGATTATCCTTAAGGATCTCAAAGATGCAGAGGGGGATCCAAGCTTTATAAATCCGACTATATATTATGAAACAGAAACGGCATATTTTATTGATTCAGAAAGTGTGTCCTCTGGCGATATCATTATTGCCCCGGATTCCCAGTCTACTTATACCATCGGTACAGATATTGAAGAACTGCAGGGGGTCTATAATATTAACAAGGGATATGCAGTTTTTAAGCAGATCAATATTATGTATCAGAATGAAGAATATGCCATTGTAGAGATGAAGACAGCCTATGGACTCGCTCTCTATGACCATATAGCCCTAGAAGGCAGCAAAGTGCAAGAAAATCAGTTTACAACCAAATAAAGAGGTACAACATGTTAAAAGAGAATTTAGAACAGGTACAGAAGAATGTCTGTGCCGCCTGTGAAAAAGCAGGAAGAAATAGAAACGAAGTAACTCTGATCGCAGTTAGTAAGACCAAACCCGTTGAAATGTTACAGGAGATCTATGACTGCGGTGTAAGAGATTTCGGTGAAAATAAAGTCCAGGAAATGTGTGATAAAATGGAAGTCCTTCCAGAAGATATCCATTGGCATATGATCGGTCATTTACAGACAAATAAGGTAAAATACATCGTGGGAAGAACAACCCTTATTCATTCTGTAGATAGCTTAAAGCTGGCAAATGAGATCCAGAAGCAGGCAGAGAAAAAAGATGTGATCGCAGATATTTTAGTAGAAGTAAATATTGCTGAAGAAGAAAGTAAATTTGGAATTCATAAGGAAGAGACCATTGAATTGGTAAGAGAAATTGCAAAATTACCAAATATTCGGATCAAAGGACTTATGACAATTGCTCCTTTTGTGGAAAATGCCGAAGACAATCGTTTGTATTTCAGGGAAATCAGGCAATTATCAGTTGACATCAAGAATCAAAACATAGATAATGTATCTATGGATGTTTTGTCCATGGGAATGACCGGAGATTATATGGTAGCTATTGAAGAAGGCGCTACTTTAGTGCGCGTTGGTACAGGAATCTTCGGCGAAAGAAATTATAATATTTAAGGCAGGTTATACGAATGGGATTTATGGATAAATTCTTAGACGCAATGCGTCTGAATGATGATGATGACTATGAATTTGATAATGATGATTATTTAGATGATGATGATATCGAAGAGGAAGCACCTCGCAAATCCTTCTTCCGTAAAGAGAAGGATGTAGAAGAAGAGCCGGCTCCTAAGGTGGTGAAGGAGAGACCAGCGCCAGCGCCAGCACCAAGACAGACAAATAAGATCACTCCGATCCGTAGATCATCAGGAAAGCAGGGTAATGGAATGGAAGTATGTGTAATTAAACCAACCTCCGTAGAGGAAGAAAGAGAAATTGCAGAAACCTTATTAAATGGTCGCGCAGTTGTGATCAATATGGAAGGATTAAATGTAGATATTGCTCAGAGGATCATTGATTTTACATCTGGTGCAACTTTTGCTATTCGTGGCAATCTGTACAAGATCTCAAACTACATATTTATTGCAACACCAGAATCTGTAGGTTTATCAGGAGATCTTCAGGGATTGGTAGATAATCTGGATGCTTCCACCTTTTCTATTTAAGAGCTATGAATGAACAGGAATTATGTAAGAAACGTTTGATGGATCTGGCGAACCAGGCATCACAACGTGAGATCGTTACATTCAGTAACTTTTTAAATCTTAACGAACAGAATATCTTTCATGAGATTCAAAGGACTCTGGCGGTTTCTGCCAGAGCTTTTGGCGGATATGAATTAGCAGAGCGTCAGATGATTGCATTTATCCCTGATGCTCTTTGTTATGAATGGAATTATCCCATCCACTGTATCTGTGCAACTCCTGCCTATCCAAAATTTGCGGAGAAATTAAGCCATAGGGATGTATTGGGGGCAGTAATGTCTTTCGGTATTGACAGAGGCAAGATTGGGGATATCGTCTGTAAAGAACAGGAGTATTATATTTTCTGTGATGAGATGATATCTGATTTTCTCCTAGAAAATTTGGGACAGATCAAACATACTATGATGAAATTGTCTGTGATGGAGGATTTATCCCAGATGCAGGTGGAGACAGAAT